>CAZRDZ010000047.1:2474-7740 GCA_964599135.1 uncultured bacterium | reverse complement strand
AATATGATTTTGATATTAAAAGTTTCCTTCATGGATTATGCGAAAGCACAGGAGAGATAAGAAGGTATATACTTGATAAGATAAGAAAGGGGGAAATTGAGGGAATTGAAAGGTATCTTGATATTATGGATGAAATTTATTACTTTGTCCTTGAATTCCAGTATACAGATGCTTTAACAAGGGGTTTGAGAAGACAGGTTGATTATATGAGGGGAATTATTGAAAGAACAAGGTCAGAAGTAACTTCTGCCATACTATCCCATGCCAAATTGTCCAAACCGGGTTTGGACAAAACACTCAATTGGTGATATACTTTTTATATGACTATAAGAAAGACCCCCTTGGTGATTGGACAATTTTATCATATTTTCACAAGAAGTATTGCAGACTATAAAGTTTTCAAATCTCACAATGATTTTGTAAGAATGATTGATACTATGATATATTACAGAAGTAAAAATACTCCTCAGAAATTTTCAAGATTCTATTCTAAAAAAAACAAAAAAAATTTTACATTAGAATTAGAAGAAGGGGAGAAGTTTGTTAAAATTATTGCATATTGTCTTATGCCAACTCATATTCATCTTTTACTTCAACAGATAGAAGAAAATGGGATTAGTAATTTTATGGAAAGAGTATTAAAAAGTTATTCAAAATACTACAATACGAAATACAAGAGAAAAGGGCCGCTATGGGAATCCAGATTTAAGAATGTAATTATAAAAAATGATGAACAGTTATTACATTTAACCAGATATATTCATTTGAATCCAGTAACCGCATACATTGTGAAAAAACCAGAAGAATGGCTTTTTTCTTCTTATAGGGAGTATATAGATGATTCTTCTAAAAAGATTTGCGAATTTGAGGGATTTATAGAGATTAGAAGTGAAAAATATAAATCTTTTGTTGAAGAGAGAATTGATTATCAGAGAGAACTTGCGAAGATAAAACATCTTCTTCTTGAGTAGACCAAACCCGGTTTGGTCAGGAAATGAGGTGAGCGAAGAAGGCAGCACCAAACCCATTATCTATGTTTACAACAACAACATTTGGACTACAACTGTTGAGCATTGTCAGTAATGGAGTTATTCCTGAGAAATTTGTTCCATATCCAACAGAAGTTGGAACAGCAATTACTGGTTTTGCTACAATTCCTCCAATAACTGATGGTAAAGCCCCTTCCATACCCGCAACTGCAATAACACATTTTGATTTATTTAAAATGTTAACTTTATCAAGAATGCGATGAATTCCTGCAACACCTGCATCGTATATTCTCTCCACCCTATTACCAAGTATTTCAGCAGTTGTTGCTGATTCTTCTGCTACAGGTATATCTGATGTTCCTGCGCACACAACACATATATATCCTTTTTTTATTGGCTTTTTCTTTTTTACACTCATTATTTTTGCTTCTGGAAAGTAAATAAGGGATGGAAATTTCTCTTTTAACTTTTCTGACACATCTTTTTCAATCTTTGTAATCATAAAATTTGAGTGCAATTTCATCATATTTTCAACTATTTTAATGAGATGCTGGATTTTTTTCCCTGGTGCATATATAACTTCTGGAAATCCAAATTTTAAATTTCTGTGAGTATCAATTTTTGAAAATCCTATGTCTTTATATGGTAAATATTGTAATTCTTTCAAAACCTCTTTCTGGCTGATTTTACCTTTTTTGTAATCTTCAAGGATTTTTTTTAACTTTTTTAATTCCATTTTTTGTCCAAACCCGCCCAAACCCGGTTTGTTTGACCAAACCGGGTTTGGACTATATAGCCATATTTTCAAGTCGTCTTATTCTCTCTTCAGTTGGTGGATGTGTTGAGAAAAGATTAACTAACCCCTTTGTTGAAAATGGATTGACAATAAATAAGTGAGATGTAGAAGGATTTGCTGCTTGCATAGGGATTCTTTTTACCCCTTCAGATAGTTTCTTCAATGCGCTTGCAAGATATAATGGATTACCACACAACTTTGCACCTCCTTCATCAGCCAGATATTCTCTTGAACGGGAAATGGCAAGTTGTATTATCATTGCAGCAATTGGAGCAAGAATTGCAAAAAGAATTATTCCTATAAGTCCAAGAATATTTCCTTCTCTATCATCATCTCCTCCAATTCCACCAAAAAAAGCAGCCCATCTCAACATATTTGCGATGAATGTAATTGCAGCAGCAATTGTTGCAGCAACTGTTGCTATGAGAATATCTCTGTGTTTAATATGTGAAAGTTCATGTCCTAAAACACCCTTTAATTCATTTTCATCAAGTATTTCCATTATTCCTTCAGTTACAGCAACTGTTGCGTGGTTTGGGTCTCTTCCTGTTGCAAAAGCATTTGGAGTGGAAGAAGGGATTATATAAATTTTTGGTTTTGGAATTTTACCTTTAACTGCGAGTTCTTCAACTATTCTGTGAAGTTGCGGATAAGTATTTTCAGGGACTTCTTTTGCTCTATACATAGCAAGAACAATCTTATCACTGAAAAAATATGAAAACCAGTTAAGTCCAATAGCCAGAATAAGAGCAATAATCATTCCATTCCTTCCAAAAAAACTTCCTATGAGAATAAAAAGAACAGTTAAAAGTCCCAGTAAAAAGTATGTTTTAATTCTATTTACCATTTTTTTCTCCTTTTTATAATTATTTTACCTTTCTATTTAACTGGAATTAATCCTTTCCCAGAACCAGGGTTTTTGAAAAATGAGGTTTGTAAATTTGACAAGTGGAAATATAAGAAAAGAAAGATAAAGACCGAAAATGGGAAGAATTAGAAGTGGAATTGAAATTGAAGAAAGTGCTCCTCCAGTTAAGTCAAAGCAATAAAGTTTCCCTGTCTTGTTTGTAAAGTCACCTTTTTCAATTCCTGATATAATCCCAAACTCAAATCCAACAAAAAAACCAGAAATAAAAATTAAAATTATCAGAAGTAAAAATGGCATAGTTTTTAAGAGATATATAAGAAGAAAAGAAATAGAGTAAAAAGAAAAGTTGAGTAATTCACTGTAAATAAGGTGTTTTCTTTTTAAAAAATTGCCTGATATAATTGCTCCTGCTGAAATTCCTCCCATAAATAAAGCAATCACTGTGGAAATTTTTGAATAAATATATCCATGAATAATCTGAGTTATAATAATTAAAAGTGATTCATACCCGAAACATACAAACCCATTTGTGAAAATAATTCCACTTCTTATATTCTTCTTTGAAATAAAAAGGAAAATAATAAAAAAGATAAAGGAAAGAATGAAAGGAAGGATTTTTGTTCTGGTAATTTTTTTGAAATAATTAAAAAAGAAAACACCTGCTTTTTTGTTTGAAAAAGAGAAAAAATGGGAAATTGAGAAAAAAAATAGATTCTGACTATTTAATGTATTTGATGGTGTCTTTTCAATATTTTTTGCTATATAAATTTTTGCTCTTTTTTTATCAAGGACATATTTTAAGTAAGAGCGGTTGAAAAAGTCATTATCAACAATCATTTTTTTATTAACATTATTTAAAGGTATATTTGAATAGATAGATATAAATGGATAAGAAAAAATAAATTTTGAATATCTGAAATGTTTTTTAAAAGTGTGGTAAATTATTGAATGGAGGAAAGAAGTGTCCTTCCCGATGTAATCATAGTTTCCTGGAAGGATTAAGGAAACAATTTTAACTTTTCTGGAAACAAGAGAGACAAATTCATCAGTAAACTTTCTATTTTCTCTGAAACTTAATGGGAGGCACTTTCCGATAAAAATTACATCAAAATTTAAGTCGGTATTTTTTAAAAATAAATATGGGTCCTTTTTAATAAAAATTAAATTTTTATAATTCTTTTTAAGAAAATACTTTTTTACAATTTCAATCTTTTTCTTATCCTGCCCAACATAATATATTTTTTCAGGCCTGTATTTCATAATTTCTTCAATTATTTCTGGACTTGAAACGATAATGGCATTTTTAAATTTATTAAGAAAACATACGGAGAAAAAAACAATATTTTTCAAAGAGTAGTAATCTGGCTGGTTTGAAATTTCAGGAAGTCCGTTTGATGAAAGGACAATTTCAGTATTTTTTCTGACAATTTCAATATTCTGGTATGGAGTATAAAATGATTTTATAATTTTAAATGGCTTCCATTTTAGATTGAGTGATTTTGTTTCAATAAAAGGAGAAAAAAAAGAGGAAAGGAAAAAGAGAAAGAAAAGAAATGAAAAAGAAAACTTATGTTTTTTGAATTCAAGAAGTGTTAAAAAGTTGAAAATAGAAGTGAGGAAAAGAATATGGAAAGTATTTAAATTGAGAGAGAAAAAAAATGGAAGTAATACTCCCCCTGTTAAAGCACCAACTGATTCAAGTCCATAAATTCTTCCACTGCTTTTTTCCCATCTGTAAAGAGATGAAAGGAGGACAAATTTACCTCCTTCAATAAAGCCAGCAAAAAAGACAATAAGGAAAGAAAAAAGAAGGAATGATTGAGAAAATTGAATTTGTGAAATATGCCTTGTCCCTCTTAATAAAAAAATAGAAATAATGAAAAAAAAGTTCTCAAAAATTGTTAAGAAATTATAAGTTAAAGGATAATTTCTTATTTTTCTTAAAAAATAACTTCCACATCCTGCTGCGATTATCCATAGGGAGAGAGTAAAAACAAAGGAAAGTTCAGTCCCATAAAAAACAGAGAAAAATTCTCTCAATAGAACTGTCTGAAAAATAATTCCACAAAACCCTTTCCAGAAAATCTTCATTTTTTCCCTTTTATTAATATTATAATGAAAAAATAGAAGAGAAAAATTATTTATTTAGAGATGAACCTATCTGAATTATATTCAGGCATTTTTTAATTCCTTTATGTAAATATCAGAGAAGTATTTAAAGTCAATATATTTTTTCCATACATCACATATGAAATTTTCATGTAATATTTCATCTTTTGTAAAGAGAAGAATTCCTTTTGTAATATGATATTTCAAAGGAAGGGGTAAAGCATTTATCACTTTAATGTCCAGTGGTTGTTTTATCTCTTTTTCCATCTCAACGGAAATAGAAATAGAGTAATCAATATGGTCTATTTTTCCATTTTTTATATAAACAGCGATATCTATATCATTATACTTTTCTCCAGTAATAAATGACCCAAAGACATAAGCAAAAATTATCTCCTCTTTTTTTCCCAGAAGAACTTTTATTTTTTCTAATATCTTTTTTCTTTTTTCATTGAGTTTCATAGAAATATTATAACTTAAAAAAATGGGAAAAAGAAAGAGTGG
>CAZRDZ010000047.1:0-2374 GCA_964599135.1 uncultured bacterium | reverse complement strand
TTCTTTTCATAAACTATTTTACCTTTTCGCTTAATATCCTTTTGAATTTCTGGTTTGAAGTCCTCATATATTTTAACATCAATGGGTAGAGAAATTTTTTTAAGCAGGACAGAATAAAATTTTAAAAATTCAGAATAATCAATTCCTTCAACAGCAATATCTATATCTGAGTTAAAGTGGTAATTTCCATTTATGAATGAACCAAAAATATAAACTCTTTTTAATTTAAAGTTTTTTGCTATTGATTTTATTGTTTTTATTTCTTCTTCATATTTTCTTTTTAATTTTTTTAATCTTTCTTTTCTTGCATCTTCTATATTTTTAATATATTTCATAGTATTGTTATATCCTGTTGAGTGGAAAAAAGAAAGTTATTGAGAAAATTCTGGAAATACTTATCTTGTGGATTGGGAGTGCGGAGGATAAGATTTCTGCAATTTTAGAAGATAATTTAAAGCGGGCTTAAAGTCAGGTTTTAGTTTGATTGCTTTTTTAAAATAATTTTCAGATAGTTTATATTTTTCCATCATATAATAGGCAACTCCAAGATTAAAATATGCAAGATAAAAATTTTTTTTGATAGAAATACATTTTTTAAAGCAACTTATTGCTTCTTTAATTTTTCCTTTTTCAAGATATAGAGAACCAAGATTATTATAACTTTCTGCTCTATTCGGGTTAAACTTTATTGCCTTCAAATATGCATCTTCTGCCTTTTCAAAATCTCCTTTTTTGTAATAAAGTATTCCAAGATTATTATAAACTGCACTGTAATAAGGGGATAAAGAGATTGTTTTTAAATAATAATATAATGCTCTATTTAAATCCTCAACATTATAAAGTAAAACATTTCCAGCAAAAAAATTAAATTCAATAGAATAAGGGAAATGCTTTACACATTTTTCTACCATTTGTTTTTTTCTCTCTTTTTCTTTAACTTCCATTGTTTTTTTAAAATAAAAGTTTGCCATTACTGCATGATAAAAAAACAAAAAGGAAGAGGCAAAATAGATAATAAAAAGAATAAAATTCCATAAGTAAATTTTTTTTCGGTAAATTTTTTCTTTTTTGTTTGCAAGAATAGATAATATCCCAAAAGATGTCCAGAAAATATAAAGAGTTGGAACCCTTTTAAAAGGGAAAGAGAATAAAGCATTTATATACATTGCAAGAATTGAAGTTAAAACTCCAATAAATAAAATTTTTTCTTTACCTTCAGAGATATTTTTATAAAGAGAAAATGGAATACATAAAAACCAGAGAAATAACAATAACCCTATTATTCCTGTTTCTACCAGAACTTCAAGGTAATCATTATGAACATTCCTTATATTGATATTGGTTGGAAGTAAAGAATCTTTTTGTTTACTTGCATATAAAGGATAAATTATTTGAAAATTTCCAGGACCAATTCCTGTGAGAAAATGGTCTTTTGACATTTTTAAAGTTGTTTTCCATATTAAAATTCTGCTTTTCACACTTCCCCTTTCAAACTTTTTTACCTGAGAAAAAATTGGAGAAATTAAAAGGAAAAATAGAAGGAAGGTTATTATTTTTTTAAGAGAAAAAGAAGGGATTTTTTTAATTGAAAAGAAAAAGAAAAGAGAAGAGAAAACAAAAGCAATCCAGCTTGCTCTTGTAAAGGTAAGGATTAAATGAATAAAAAGGAAAACAGAAATGAAAAGATAAATAAACTTCTCTTTCTTCCTGGAAATAAAAATCAATGTGTAAAGATATGGGAAAATCATAACAAGATATTCAGCAGCAAAGTTTCTTCTTCCAAAAGTGCTTAATGGACTTCTCTTAAATGTCCAATCAACAAAATCAATTCCAGATGTCTGTAAAATTCCATAAAGGGCAGCAAAAAAAGAAAATAAAACAAACCCCTTTATAAGAACTATTATCTCAGAATGATTTTTTATAAAATTTATTAAGGAGTAATAATATATAAAGAAAAAAACCCATATTAAAAGTTTTAAAAATCCAGGATAAGGATTTATACAGTTTCTTGTGGTAAAAACCATCCAGAGTAAAAAACAAATGAAAGGTAGAAAAAATGGCTCTTTTTTTATATCAACAAATTTTTTTGAATGAAAGTTTAATACACAGAGACAAGAAGTAAGAAAGAATACACCTATTAATTTTGGGAGTTCAAAAGAATCAACAAAAAAAGGGAAAAAAATTAGTGGAATAATTCCTGCAAAATAAAAAAGGGAATATCTTATTTTCATTTTGAGATATTATATCACTTACAATTCAATTAATTCAAGTCCATTGTAGGGAGAATTGATTCATTTTAAAAAGAGAAAGCCCCTGCCATAAGACAGGGGCTTTCAGGGTTTTCTCTCAGATTAATATGGATTCCTTACAAATC
>CAZRDZ010000046.1:0-7844 GCA_964599135.1 uncultured bacterium | reverse complement strand
AAATATCTCTT
This sequence comes from uncultured bacterium, assembly GCA_964599135.1. Lineage (GTDB taxonomy): Bacteria > Ratteibacteria > UBA8468 > B48-G9 > JAFGKM01 > JAGGVW01. Next base: position 7,833 of record CAZRDZ010000046.1, on the reverse strand, counting down.
CTTTTGAGTTCCACTTTTTATTCTTGCAATTATCTGTCCTTTTTTTACTCCATCGCCCTTTTTTGCAAGAATTTCCATATCGTGTCCATAAATAGTGTAAAGGTTATCTGTATGTTTTATTATTATTGTTTCCTGGTATTTTGCAGTTATACCTGTATAAATCACAGTTCCACTGCAGGTAGCAACAACTTCACTTCCTGGATTAACTTCTATATCAATCCCTTTATTACCGAATTCCCCATAAGCATTTATAACTTTGCCTTCAACAGGCCAGATGAATGCTTTGTCTTTAATAATAGGGATATATTCTTCTTTTCCACCAGTTTCCTTATTTTTAGTTGTAATTGTTTTCTTTATCTCTTCTGGAGGAGTAAGAGCATAAGATGGTTGTTTTTTGTATGTTCCAGGAATAAGAAGTTTTTGCCCAAGTTTTATATTGGAATTAGGAAGGTGATTTGCTTTTTTTATTCTCTCAATTCCCTTTTTTATTTCAGATACATTTTTACCATTATAATAATATTTTGAAATTCTGAATAAATTTTCTCCTTTTCTTACATAATGATATGTATAATTTCTTTCTCTCTTTTTCTTTGAGCCAGTCCCAACAGTAAAAGTGCAACCAGAAATCAAAAAAATTATTAAAAATATTTCAATTTGTTTATAAATTTCTTTAATCATTTATCTCCTCCAAACTCAACCATTATTCCTTTTTAAAAATCAGCCACAAATTTTTCCCTTTATCTTTCTTGAAAAACAATAATATATATTTTCCTTTTATTTTTTCACCACTTAACTCAAACTCAATTTTCTTTTTGTCCTTCTTAATTAAATTATACTCTCCTTTATCCCATATTTTAACAATCCCTGCTCCATAATGTCCATTCGGGATTTCACCTTCAAAATTAGCATAATCAATCGGATGGTCTTCAACTTCAACTGCAAGATGTTTTTCTTCCTTTTTTTCAGGTATTCCTTTCGGAATTGCCCATGATTTTAAAACCCCATCCATTTCAATTCTGAAATCAAAGTGGTGGTGTGAAGCAAAATGTTCCTGTATAACAAAAATCATTTATTTTTTTCCTTATGGAAACTACATAGATGTTTTATAGGGCATCTGTAACACTCAGGATTTTTTGCCTTGCATATATTTCTTCCGTGTAAAATTAATCTGAAAGGGAAATCAGTCCAGTTTTTTTTATCTATAATTTTCATCAGGTCATTTTCAATTTTTACTGGTTCAGAATTTTCTGTAAGTCCAAGTCGTTGTGAGACACGTTTAACATGGGTATCAACAACAATTCCTTCGTCTTTACCAAATCCCTGTGATAAAACTACATTTGCTGTTTTCCTTGCAACTCCTGGTAATTTTACCAGTTCATTTAAACTGTCCGGGACTTTTCCATTATATTGCTTTACAAGTATCTCGCATAATTTTTTAATATTTTTTGCTTTATTTTTATAGAAATTAACTGATTTAATCATTTTTTCTATTTCTTCAATTGAGGCAGAGGCAAAGTCATTCGGTGTTTTAAATTTTGAGAAAAGAGAAGGAGTAATTTTGTTAACTAACTTATCTGTTGTCTGTGCTGAAAGAATTGTTGCTATCAAAAGTTGAAAAGGATTTTTAAAAACAAGTGCTGTCTTTGCTTCTGGATATTCTTTTTCAAGTATTTTTATTATTTCCTTCACCTTATCCATAGTTTCTATTTAACCCCGCGGTTAGAACAGATTTTTTTGAACACTATCTTTAAAAAGTATACAATATTTTCAGAAAAATGGAAATAAAAATAGAGCAGAGATTTAAAATAAAACCAAAATTATCTCTCAAACAGAGATTTTTTTTATCCTCTCTTATACTTCCTTCATCATCTCTTTTTACTTTTGTTAAAGAATATGCTGAAAGAAATCCATTTCTTGAGTTCAGTTTACCTGAAGAAGATTTTTTTAGTGAAGTTATTGGAGAGAAAAAAACGTTAACAGATGATTTAATTCAGCAACTGCACATAAATATTGATTCAGAGGAGTTAATAAAAATCGGTGAATTTATTATTCAAAACCTCAACGAGAAAGGATATCTGGAAATTTCCACAGGTGAGATAGCGACAATTTTAGAAGTTGATGAAGAAAAAGTTAAACAAGCACTTAAAAAAGTTCAATCATTAGACCCTGCAGGAATTGGAGCGAGAGATTTAAGAGAGTGTTTTCTCCTGCAGATAAAAAGAAATTATGCTGATGATAATATTCTCAAGAAAGTTATTGAGGATTACTGGCATCTCCTTATCAGAAGAAAAATCAAAGAAATTGCCAGAAAATTAAAAGTTTCAGAAGTTGAAATTGAAGAGAAAATTGAAAAATTAAAAAAATTAAATCCATACCCTGCAGGTGAAGAAAAAATAGTAAGAAAAATTATTCCTGATGGAGAGGTTTTGAAAACAGAAGATGGATATAGAGTTAAACTTGAAGAAAAAATAATACCCTACCTTAAGATAAATGATATGTCCGAAAGAATGATAAACAATCCTGTGATTTCTTTAAAAGAGAAAAAATATATAGAAAATCAGATAAAAAAAGCAAGATTTCTAATTGAGATTCTTGAAAAAAGAAAAAATTTGCTTACTGATATTTTTCAGGAAATAGTAAATTCCCAGAAAGATTTTTTTAATGGTGGGAGATTAATGCCTCTTACAGAGAAAGATATTTCAGAGAAACTAAATGTGAGTATTTCAACAGTGAGTAGAGCAGTAAAAGGGAAATATCTGAAAACACCAAAAGGAATAATAAAAGTGAAAAATTTATTCTCCAGACCATTTTCAGAGAAGATAAGTAAAGATTATATTGTTGGAAGAATAAAGGAAATAATAGAAAGAGAAAAAGATGTATCAGACAGAGAAATTTCAGAAAGATTAAAAAAAGAAGGGATTAAAATTTCGCCAAGAACAGTGAATAAATACAGAAATCAAGCAGGAATATTAAATTCTTATTTGAGATAGATATTTAACCGCGTATGTTTAACCGCCGCGGTTAGATGGGAAAATTAGAGTAAATTCTGTTCCTTCACCTTTTTGAGTATTTATTTTTATTTCTCCATTATATTTTTTAACAAGTTTATGAGTTATGTATAAACCAAGTCCAGTTCCTTTTTCCTTTGAAGTATAAAAGGGATTAAGTATTTTATTTATTACTTCTTCTGGCATTCCTGGACCATTATCTTTTATTTTTATGATTATATTGTTTTTGTCCTTTTCTGTCTTTATCTCTATAATTCCACTTCTATTCTTACCAATTGCCTCAATTCCATTAAGAAGGATGTTTAAAATTGCCTGATGGATATGGTTGGAATTTGCATCAATTAATGGAATGTCTTCCCCTGGATTGAGGTTAAAATGAATATTTTTTGCTATTTTTGAAATTTTGAGAAAATCCACAATTTTTCTAATAAGGTGGTTTATGTTAACTTTTTCCACTGTCTGTTTGTTTTTACTCAATTCAAGAATATTTTTCGCTATTTCCTTACATCTTTTAATTTCTTCATTTATTGTAGAGACATAACCTTTTGAAGAATTATCAGGGTTTATTTGCTGGCTTAAAAGTTGTGTGTATCCATGGATGACTGTTAAAAGATTGTTTATTTCATGCATAATTTCAGCAGAAATCTGTCCCACCGTTGCAAGATTTTCCATATTTGATATTCTTTCTTTGAGTTGCTCATTCAGTTCTTTCAATTCTTCTTTCAGTTTTTCAGACCTTAATTTTGTTCTTCTGCCTTCAATTGCTTTGTTCACTATCTTAATTATATCTTCAACATTGAATGGTTTTGATAAAAATTCCATTGTTCCATAATGTATTGCCTTTTTTGCTGTATCAACATCTCCATAACCTGTTAAAATTATTACAGGGACATCCTTATCTATTTCTCTTATTTTCTTTAGTGTTTCTATGCCATTAATTTTTGGCATTTTAAGGTCAAGAATTATCACATCTATATCTTCCTTTTTAAGTATCTCAATTCCTTTAAATCCATCTTCAGCAAGAAAAACATTATGAGTATCTTTAAAAACCATCCTTATTGATTCTCGTGGTCCAAGTTCATCATCAATAACAAGAATATTCCCTTCTTTTTCAGATATACTTTTTGAATTGGACTGTGAAGAAGGTTGATTTTGTTTTGTAAATTCCATCATAACTTCCTCCCTTTTTTAAATTCGTCTTATCAAATATACTCTTGACAAAACAAATGTCAAAAAATCCAAATTTACTCTTTATTTCACTTCCAAACGCTATAGCAATTCTATCTGCATCCGGAAAACTCGGCTCCCATGTTCTATCAGGAATTGGGCTTTTTATATAACCAACTCCTCCTCTGAATTTTGTATTTTTGCTTTTTTTGTATTCAAAACCAAGATAAAAGTCATAAACATCTTTCCATTTTCTTTCTATTTCATTAGAAGTTCCCTTACCAATTTTAACAGGCATTTTCTCAAAATTAGAAAATCCAACATATTCAGCATCTGCTTCAATTTTAAGTTTTTTTGTTGGATAGAAAGCAATTCCAGTGATTAAAACAGAAGGAAAATCAATTTTTGTCTTCACACTTTCCTGATAAAAATCAGGAATTCTTACTTTCCCGCTATAACCAATTCTGAATGGACATTGATAATTCAGTCCAATTGAATATTTTTCTTTTTTGTAAAGTATCCCAAAAGAAGGTGAACAAGTTTGTCCGGTTGCTTTCATTTTTAAAAGTTGTTCTGATGGCAGAAGTGAATTTTGAACAACTCTGCTTGTAAAGAAATTTAGACCAACACCTGTGGATAAGGAATGATTTATCTTAAAGGCGAAAGCAAGAGATGTTTGAGCAGTTTGCATAGAACTGTAATAAGGCACCATATATCCCCATTTTTTTACTGCGTCAAATCCCCACTTTACTGTTTGTCCATAAGGAGAAAACATCCCAATTCCAAATCCAAAATTTTCACTCATTTTTTTAGCATAAAAGAAATAAGGGAGAAAAACAGGTGAAAATTTTTTTTCTGTTGAATAAGTGCCATCAGAAAATTTTGTCTCAGAATATATATATGTTGTTCCAAGAATTATTTCCTGTTTATCAATCTGGATAAGTCCTGCAGGATTATAAGCGGTGGCGGTAGCATCATCGCTTTGAGCAACAAAAGCACCTGCTTGAGATAAAGCAGAAGAACCTACAGGGGGATTTTTAAATCCCTGTGTAGAAGCAATACTGCCTGCAATAAAGAATAAGAAAATTACTTTCCTTTTCATACCATATTATATAGCAAATAGTGTGCCATCTTGAAATTTTTTCCTAAAAATTGTTGAAATGTGGACAGTTAAAGGCACTCTGGAAAGTAAGAAAATTTGTTCGTAAAGTAAAAATAAAAAATCTTGTAAATTTCTGTACAAATTTGTATAATAGTTTTATGAGTTTAAATATTTTGCTTTGCACAATTGCAGGAGTGCCTAAAATACTGTCAGATTTTGTTCCTGATAATGGTCTTGCTGTTCTTGCTTCGTCTCTTATTGAAGAAGGACATAATGTTAAAATTCTTGATTTCAATCATCCATCAATTTTTCCTGAAATCTTTACTGATGAGGTGAGAAATTTTCTTGATAAATTTTCAGAAAAAATTTTTTTGAAAAAAGAGAAACCATCTTTTTTTGATATTTTAAAATTAAAAAAAGCAAATAACATTATAGAGAAAAATAAAAAAAAATTTTTATTTAACCTGAAAGAGAAAATGCTTGATATAGTTGAAAAAGAAAAAATTAGTATGGTTGGTTTTAAACTCTGGGCAGGTGATGGTTTTAAATGGACACTTGAAACAGGAAAATTTTTGAAAAAGAAGAAACCAGAGATAAAAATTTTTGGTGGAGGACCGCAGGTGGACATTTTTGAACATACAATTTATAAAGTTGCTGATTTTTTTGATGGTTTGTGTTATGGAGAGGGAGAGGAAACAATAAAATTTCTCGCTGAATATGTTAGAGGGAAAATTGCTATGGAAGAAATTCCTAATGTAATTTTTAAAAAAAATGATAAAATTGTTAAAACTAAGAGAAAATATATTGAGAATCTTGATGAACTACCTATTGCAAATTATGACCCTGAAATTTACGAAGGGATAGAGGGAAAAATTAAAATGATTGTTCTTGATGAAAGTAGAGGATGTCCAAATAGTTGCTATTTCTGTATTCATCCCATTAAGAGTGGAAAAAGGAGAAAAAAATCAGCAGGAAGGATTATTAAGGAAATAAAAAAATACAACGAAAAGTACAAAATTGTTATTTTTAGATATGCTGGTTCAAATACTCCTGCAAAACTTATGATGGAAGTTGCAAAGGAGTTGGTAAATCAAAATATTAAAATCAAATATACAAGTTTTGCACATGTGAAAGAGTTTGAGACAGATTTTCATTTATTAAAAAGGTCAGGATGTGAAGCATTATTCTTTGGAGTGGAATCAGCAAACGAAGAAATTTTAAGAAAAGGAATGAATAAAAATATAAACAAAGAAGAGATGGAAAGAGTTTTAAAAAGTTCAAAAGAAGCAGGTATTTTTACAGTTATAAGTTTGATATATCCTGCTCCATTTGAAACAGAAAAGACAAGGAAGGAAACAATAGAATTTGTTAAAAAAACAAAACCTGATTCAGTTCTTGTTCAATTTCCTGGTATTTACCCGGGCACTATGTGGTTCAATTCCCCGGAAAGATTTAACTTTACTCTTGATAAAGAAAAATACCCTGAACAGGTTATGACATATACGATAAAATCACTTTTTCCACCAAGGTTCTGGGACCCACTTCCATATAAAATTAACGGTCTTTCTTTTAAAGAATTTGCAACTGAAACAGAAAATTTCCAGAAAGATATTCAAAAAGAAGGGATAGAAACAAATATTTCTGATGAGGCATATCTTTTTTATAAATTCAGTCCCTTTTCTTCATTGGATGAATTTCTTGATAAAAACAGATATTATTTTTATTCAGGAAATTATGAAAAACTTGTTGAAGAAGTAAATTATATAAATTCAAAAAGGAAGGAAGAATGAAAAGAAGAGTTGTAATAACAGGGATTGGTGTAATTGCTCCAAATGGTATAGGAAAGGAAAATTTCTGGAATGCATTGAAAGAAGGGAAAAGTGGAATAAAAAAGATATCACTTTTTGATGCTTCAGAATTACCTGTCCAGATTGCAGGAGAAGTAAGTAATTTTAGACCAGAAGAATTTATTGAAGATAGAAAGAAGATAAGAAGGATGGCAAGGTTCTCTCAATTTGCTGTTGCGGCAGCAAAAATGGCTATTGAAGACGCTGGTCTAAATTTACAAAATGGTAAAAATATAGGAATTTTCATTGGCACAAGCACAAGTGCGATGGATTTGATAGAAAAAGAATTTTTAAAACTTATAAAGTATAGAGGTAGAAATATAATTCCTTATGGCATTATAGCTGCTTCTCCGACTGCTGCAGCATTGAAAATAAAAGATTTCTTCAGGATTAAAGTGAGTGAAGTATCAACAAACATTTCGGATTGCAGAGGAGGACTTGAAGCAGTTTGTGAAGGTGTGGAAAAAATTTTAAGTAATGAAGTTGATATATGTTTATGTGGTGGAGTGGATGCATGTTTAACTCCTTTAATTTATACTGGCTTTTTTAATATGGGACTTCTTTGTAAAATAAATAATCCTGAAAAAGCAAGCAGACCTTTTGATAAATTTAGAAGTGGAGGAGTTATTTCTGAAGGATGTGGAGTTGTAATTCTTGAATCATATGAGAATGCTATAATGAGAAAAGCAAGAATTTATGGGGAAATTTA
>CAZRDZ010000045.1:0-7847 GCA_964599135.1 uncultured bacterium | reverse complement strand
AGAGGATTTCCTTAATTTAACGCGACGGTTTTTAATCTTCTTCGTTAAATTCAAATATTTCCTCTTTTCCTCCAGCAAAACTGTAAAATCTATTATTCCCAATTATTATATGGTCAATAACTTTTATCCCAAGAATATCTCCACCTTTTTTAAGTTTTTCTGTAAATTCAATATCTTCTCTGCTTGGTTGTGGGTCTCCTGAAGGATGGTTGTGGACACATATTATTGAACAGGAGAAATTTTCAATCGCTTTTGAAAAAATATTTCTTATAATCGGGTTTGCCTGATTTACTCCTCCTTCTTCAATTTCAGATATTTCAAAAATTCTATTTTTTGCATCAAGATGTAAAACCTTAAAAAGTTCAAGTTTCAAATCCCTCATTCTCGGAAGTATAAACTTAACTACATCTGATGGTTTTTTTATTTTTACTTTTTCCTCTTTCAATATTTGCTCATTCATTCTTCTTCCTATTTCAATAGCCGCTTTTATCTGGGATATTTTTGCTTCTCCAAGTCCCTTTATTTCTTTCCATTGCCTTAAACTTGTATGACTCATATTTCTGAATGACTTGAATTTATCCATTATTTTCATAGCAAGGTCAATTGCTGTTTCTCCTTTTGTTCCGCTTCTTAAAAGAATTGCAAGAAGCTGGACATCTGAAAGAGTATGTTCCCCATATTTTAACAATTTTTCTCTTGGTTTTTCATCAGAAGGCCAGAACTTAATTGGTTTTTTATCTTTCCCCATTTTTTTCTCCATTCCTACGTTTTTACTCTCTCCTCTGGATTTCTTAAAGAAAGGATAAAGAAAACCCCTGTCAGAATGAAGATTATACCAATTATAACAAAACTTTTCTCATAAGTAAATCTACTTCTTATAACTCCAAGAAGCAAGATACTTATTCCTATTCCTACATCTCGCCATATAAAAGTTGAAGCAATTGTGCTTGCCCTTTTCTTCTCTTCAATAACTTTTCCAATCCTGACAGTTGCAGAAACAGGAACAATCTGGAATAAACCACCAAGAGATATCATTGATAAAACAGAGAGAAAAAGTGTTTGCAAGCGGGAAAAAATTATGAGCAAAATCCCTGAAAGAAGAAAGAAAAACAAAGGTGGGATAACTTCTCCAATTTTATCTATAATTTTCCCTCCGATGAAACTTAAAAGTCCTGCTGAAAGATAGAAAAATATGATTGTTTTATTCAAGAAAGAAATTGAAAATTTTTCAGAAATAAAAAGATTGAGTTGATTTAAAATCAAACCATATCCAAAAGCCCCTATAAAAAGAGCAATCGCAAAAATTATTATCTTTTTTGAAAAAGAAATATTGAATTTAAAATTTGAAATAGATGTTTTTACATCAAAAAGAGGAAAAGAAAAGAGGAATCCCAAAAAGGCAAGAGAAAAAGCAAGCAAAAATAAGTTTCTAAATCCATACTTTTCTGCCACCTGCCCAAGAATGAAAAAACCACTCAAAAGCCCAATGTGAAGGAAAAAGCGAATATATCCATTTTCAATTCCATACCTTTCTTTTCCTGAAATTTTAAGTATCATTGTCAGTGTTGATGTCCATAAAATACTTGCTCCAAATCCCCATAGAATACCACCTGCAATGAAAATACCAAGATTTTTGAAAGAAAAAAGGAAAAGAGCAAAAACACAGTAGGAAAAACTTCCAATTATTATCCCCTTTTTAAGTCCTGTTTTTTTCAAAATAGATGGAACGAAAGTTCTGAAAAAAGCCATTGAAAGATAAACAGATGAAAGAACAAAAGAAAGAGAAACAGGTGAAAACCCAATCTTTTTAAGATAAAGATTAACATACGGCTGAGAAGAACCAGTCCCAAAAAAAATAAAGAAGAATATACTCCACAAAAAGTATCTATTTCTCAATACTTACCTCAGTTTTTCACTCCATACCTTTATAAAATATTCAAGAGACCTATCATATGTTTTTTCTGCTTCAGGTGGAAACAGACATCCTGGCAATTCTCCTCTTGACCAGTGATATTTTAAACATTCACAGCATACTCCTTTTTTTTCACAGGAAGGATAGGTACAACCACAATTTTTTAAGTTTTTTTCTTTGTTAATACAATCAGCCATCTATTCCTCCATTTTTTTCTTTATGAATTCTGTCATACTTTCAATATCCATCTTAAACCATTTAAATAGTTCATCTGGTTTTCCTGAAGCACCATAATTTGTTATTCCCTTTCTAAAAAATTTTCCACTGTATCCATTTTCAGAAAGATAAATACCAGCAGTTGCTCCAAGTCCAGTGTCAATATGGTGGTCTTCATATGTAATTATAAAAGATGTCTCAATTGCTTTTTTCATCAAATTTTTATCAATCTCTATCGGGCAGGAGAAATTTATAACACCTATTGAAATTCCTTCTCTTTTCAATTTTTCACTTATTTCAACTGCTCTGTAAACCATACATCCATAAGTTAAAATGTATCCATCTTTCCCTTCCCTTATTAAATCCCCTTTCCCATACTGGAAATTATAATCTGGTCCGAAATAAATATCTCCGTTTTCTTTTGTTATAACAGGGGTTTTTGACCTTCCCATACCAACAAACCAATTCCCCTCTTTATCAGCAATATATCTAATAACTCTATCTGTTTGATTTGGGTCTGCTGGTATTATTATTTTAAATCCATAAGTATTTCTTAAAACACCTATATAATCAATACACTGATGTGTTTTTCCATCTTCACCAACATCAAGTCCAAGATGTGTACAAACAAGTTTTAAATTTGTAAAATTCTGGTCATTCAGTCGTTGCTGATTATATGTCTCATCCACTCCAAAGACACCAAAATCAGAAAAGAAACTTATAATTTTATCTGTTGAAACAACACCTGCTATTGTTGCTGCATTATGTTCCTGAACACCAACCTGAAAAAATCTTTCAGGGAAGTTCTTTTCAAAATAATTTGTTCTTACTGAAGAGGATAAATCACAATCAAAGACAACTACAGGATATTCATTTTCAATATTTATTTTAGCAATATCATCAAGTGCTTTTCCATAAGCGGTTCTGTTGTCTGTCTTTTCCTCTTTCCCATAAATAATTGGATTACCTTTTTTAAAGTTTGGGGAAAAATAAAACTTTCTTGAAGGATATTGCCAGTTTTTCTTTCTTAAGTTTTTATATTTTTCAATATCAACTTTAATTCCAAGTTCATCAAGTGCTTTTTGATATTCTTCTTCATTAAGAGGTTTCCCATGATATTTATGCTGATTTTCCATAAAGGAAATACCTTTCCCCATAATTGTTTCAGATAAGATACATACAGGTTTTTCAATTTCAATGGATTTTTTTATTGCATCATATAGAGAAGAAAAATTATGTCCATCAACTTTATCAATTACTTCCCATCCATCTGATTTATAGTTTTCACAGATGTTGCAGGGCATAACTTTTTCTGTATTTCCACTTATCTGGATTTTGTTATAATCAATTACAACAGTTATATTGTTAAGCCCATATTTTATTGCAAACCTCCTTGCTTCTGCTACCTGCCCTTTTGTCTGCTCTCCATCACTCATAAGAACAAAAGTGTAAGTATCTCTTTTATGAATTTTGTCAGCAAGAGCAAATCCACATCCAGCAGAAAGCCCCTGTCCTAAATTTCCTGTTCCCCATTCAACTCCTGGGACTTTTCTTACAATATGTCCTTCAAATATACTCCCTGCCAACCTGAAAGTTGATATTGCCATATCAATATCAAAAAAGCCAAGTCGCCCAAGAACAGAATAAACACCTGCTGAAGTATGCCCATGACTGATTACAATTTTATCTCTTTCTGGTGAATCAACAATTTCAGGTGATATTTTTGCATAGGAGTAAACAATTAAAAATATATCAAGGGAAGAAATTGCTCCGCCTGGATGTCCTGAATTTGCAAGTGTTGTCATTGTTAAAATATCTGCCTTACAAATTTTACTTAAATTTTCAAGTTTTTCAATATCTTCTTTTTCAAGTTTTTCCTTTTCAAATCTTGCCATTTTTTCTCCTCTTTAACTGGTAATTTTAGCACTCCAGGGGATTTATTTCAAATTTTTATAGGGTAAATCCCACATTTTTCTCTTTTCATTTAATCACTCCCTTGACATTACTTCAATAAAAATTTAATTTATTTTTTAGAGAAAATGTTACCATTTATAAAACCAGATGTTAAAAAATTAGAAGAAAAAGGAGATGTGAAGGGACTTATAAAAGCATTGAAGTATAAAGGGGATGCTTATGTCAGGTGGAAAGCAGCAAAAATTCTTGGTAAGTGGAAAGAGGAAAGAGCAATTAAAGGACTTGTTGAACTTCTACGCGATCCTGACTGGCATGTTAGAAGAAATGCAGTGGAAGCGCTTGGGAATATAAGGAGTAAAATTTGTGTAAAAGAAGTTGAAAAATTACTTGATGATGAAAATCCATATGTGAGGGCTGAAGCAGCAACTGCTCTGGGGAAAATTAAAGATATAAACAGTGTTGAAGTTCTTATCCCTCACCTATCAGATACCCATCTTGAAGTTAAAATAAGAGTAATTGAAGCAATTGGTGAGATAGGTGATATAAGAGGACTTGAGCCACTGATTGATGTTTTAAAAAAAGGGAGGGATAACAGAGTTGAAGTTTTTGTTGGAGAAGCACTTGGGAAAATTGGAAAAAATCCTATTGCAAAAGAAGCATTAATAAGTATTTTAAAATATACAAACTATCCAAATATAAAATGGGCAATTTCAAAAGCATTTTACGATATAAAAGATAAGAAAGTAGTTGATTATCTTATAAAGTCGTTGAAAGAAATAGACCCTCTTGTTAGAGCACAGGCAATTGCAACACTTGGAGAAATAGGGGATGAAAAAGCATTTCCTTATATTATTGAGGGGTTGAAAGATTTTGCATGGGAAGTTAGAAAAGAATCGGCAGAAGCACTTATAAAGATGAAAAACAAAGAAGCAATCCAGCCATTAAAAGAAGCCCTTAAAAAAGAAACATCAGAAGATGTTGAAGCAACGATAAGGAAAGCAATTACATATCTTTCAAATTTATAAGGTTGAACAAAATAAAGATAAAAAGTAAAATTAAACTATGAATAAAAAAAATATAGAGTCAGAAAGGATAAAAAATCTTCCTCCATATATGTTCCAGCAGATTAATGCAAGGAAGTTGAAATTGAGACAGGAAGGAAAAGACATAATTGACCTTGGTATGGGAAACCCTGATAAACCACCACCAGAGCCAGTTATTGAAAAGTTAATTGAAGTGGCAAAAGACCAAAAAGCACATAGATACAGTGCCTCAAAAGGTATAAGACATTTAAGAAGGGAAATATGCAGATGGTATGAAAAAAGATTTGGAGTTAAACTTGACCCTGAAGAAGAAGCTATTGTTACAATTGGTTCAAAAGAGGGAATAAGTCATCTTGCTCTTTCAATTTTTGACAAAGGTGATGTTGTTTTAATTCCCAATCCAACTTATCCAAGCCATCTTTACAGTGCCATTATTGCAGGTGCTTCAATTTATGATATTCCATTAACAAAGGAAAACAACTTTATCCCTGACCTTTCCCATCCAATTTATGACAGATTCCCATATCCTAAAGCAATAATTTTAAGTTATCCTAATAATCCAACCACTCAGGTTGTTGATATTGATTTTTTTAAAGAAGTTGTTAAATTTGCAAAGAAAAACGACCTTATAGTAATTCACGATATTGCTTATTCTGAAATATGTTTTGATGGGTATAGAGCACCGAGCTTCTTACAGGTTCCAGGAGCAAAAAGTGTTGGGATAGAGTTTTATTCTTTATCAAAAACATATAATATGGCTGGCTGGCGTGTTGGTTTTGCTGTGGGGAATAAGTATGTTATAGGTGCCTTAGGTAAACTTAAAAGTTATTATGATTATGGAATTTTTACACCTGTTCAGGTTGCTGCAATTACTGCATTGCGTCTTGAAAGAAAGTATATTGATGAGGTAGTTGAAACATACAAAAAAAGGAGGGATGTTCTTGTTGATGGATTAAGAAGGATTGGCTGGAATGTTGAAAAACCAAAAGCAACAATGTATGTTTGGGCTGAAATTCCTGAAAAATATAAAAAAATGGGTTCAATGAAGTTTGCAATGCTGCTACTGGAGAAGGGAGAGGTTGCTGTATCTCCCGGTGCTGGCTTTGGTAAATATGGAGAAGGTTATGTAAGGATGGCTCTTGTGGAAAATGAACAGAGAATAAAACAGGCAATAAGGTCTCTTAAAAAAATCCTTTCTGTGAAGGACCGTCCTCCACAGAGATATACATAAATTATTTCTTTTTTAGAATTGACTTTATTACCTGATAGACCACTTTTTTATCTTTTTCTGAAGTATCTTTCAGTAAAAATCTTATTTTTTCTATAAAGATATCTTCTTCTGGTAGTGAATACTGCAACTCCTCAAAGAATGTTTTTAGAGGAACATTCAAAACTCTTGATATTTTCCTTAATGTCTCAATACTTGGTCTTTTTTTTCCTCTTTCAATAAGACCAATGAAATTTGGGCTTTTCCCTATTTTCCATGCCAGTTCTTCCTGGCTTATATTTTTCTTTTTTCTTATTTTTCTAACTTTCTCTCCTATATTTTTATAAAATTTATCCATTCCATTTAAGTTTACCGCATATATTATTTTGATTTAACAAACTGATAGTGTTTATATAAAATCTTGACTAATAGTTATAAAAATGTTAAAATTGTTATTGGGAGGAAAAAATGTTTATATTATTTTTGAGAAAAAATAATAAATTTTCTTATTTTTATGAGAAGTGTTTCAGTTCCATCGGGTTTAAATCCTTAGTTGTGGGTATGGATAGTGCTGAAGAAAATCTCTTTAAAAAGATAGACAATCTTGATATTTTTATTTGTGAATTTGAAGATGAACCAGTGTACAGAGAAATTATAAAAAGGGTAAGAGAAAAATTCAAAAAATGTAAAATACTTTTGCTTATTAATAATTTCAATGAAAGTATCCCATCTTTACTGAAAGAATATTCAATCAATTTTTATTTAACTCCTCCATTTTTACCTTCAAGAATTATAAAGGGAATTTATATCCTTTTAGATACGGGGGTTGACCTCACTTAGGCAAGAAGGGCAGAGAAAATACCTACTAAAAATATTCCATCATATACTCCTGCTCCTCCAATACTCATAACCCCGGGATAATTTCCAAGAGATGGAATATGAAGCAGGTCTGCTCCTATAAGAACACCAAGAACTCCTGATATGTATGCTACAGGTATTTTATTTCCTGGAGAGAATATGTAAGCAAGTAAAACTGCTACAATTGGTGGAATTAAAGAAGGGATAACAATACCCATTCCAGGAACAACTTTTGATATTTTAAAACATATTGCAATTGAAATTAAAGTAGCAAATAGAGTGGGCAGACAGGGTGCTTTTGGAAGAAGATAAATACAGAGAAGAAGTGGAATTATTGCTCCACCAAAATTTATCGCAATTATCTGCTTTGTGCCGACTTCTGGCAAACCAAATGGATGGAAAAGAAAAAATATATTTCTTTCAGGAATAGGCCCGGGTGCTTCTTTAGCAAAAAGAGGTATATTTATTGTGCTCCCTATAAGAGAAAGGAAAAAGATTAGAAGAGCCATTTGGGGAGAAAGTCCAAGTTTACTTAAGGCAATCCTCACTATTTCTATCTGAAGAAGGAAAAAGAGAAAAGGCAAAAAGAGTATAAAAATTAAAAGTAAAAGGAGCGAAAAAGGGAGAAAAAACATCAATTACCCTCCTTGAATTTGTCTCTATAAACACCTGTCGGGAAATATTTTTTCATAACATT
>CAZRDZ010000044.1:0-8071 GCA_964599135.1 uncultured bacterium | reverse complement strand
TAAAAGAACAAATGGTGAAAACCAGATTTTCAATTGCAAGTTTTGTGTTCACATTATATCTAATTCTGTTTTTTATCTCCACTGTTTTTTCAATCTTTCCGATATTTACATCATCAATAATTTTACCTGAAATATTTCTGCCCACCAATAAATTAGAGGGGAAATCCATCTCTTTAAAATAAGCATCCCTCAAAAAAAATGAAATTGCCTCAATAAATAATTCAATATCCTCTCTTTCTTTTTCTTTCACAAAGTTATCTATATATTTGAAAAACTCATAGTATTTCTTTTCCTTAAAAACTGAAATTAAATCACTGAATATTTTCCAGTAGTTTTTAAATTCTTCATTGTATTCAGGAAGGCAATAGTTAAGTTTTAATTTCTGACATCTTGATGTTATCGTAGGTAGAAAGAAATTTATGCTATCACTCAAAATTAAAATGCTTACATATTCTGGTGGTTCTTCAAGTATTTTCAGGAGAGAGTTTGCTGCTTCATCTTTTATATAATTTATCTGGAAAATATAAACCTTCCACTTTCCTGAATATGACTTTACGAAAATATCTTCCTTCACCCATCTTACTTCGTTTATTGATAATAAACTCCTTTCAGGGATTATCCATTTTACATCTGGATGCACTCTTTTCTCAATTTTTTTACAATCATCACATTTTCCACAACCCATATCCTCACAAATCAGAAGTTGAGCAAAGAATGTGGCAACTTCTATCCTCTCCTCTTTTTTTCCCCCGTAGATAATATAGGAATTTGCAGTCCTGTCAAGTTTTCTGGAATTTATAAGAAACTTTTTAATATCTTCTATATTCATTTCTAAAATTTTCCCATATTTCAACTATTTCTCTATGTGTTTCTTCAACTGTTTTCCTTTTTACAACTTTAATGTTTTTAGAACTTTTTGCAATTTTTAAATATCCCTGCCTGACTTTTTTCTGAAAATCTATTGATTCCTGTTCAATCCTGTCTTTTTTCTTTTTATTCAAAATAGACATAACATCTTCTGCTCTTACATCAATTATAAAAGTTAAATCAGGAAAATATCCATTAACAAAATATCTGTGAATTGAATTTATAAGTTGCAATGGAATTCCTCTTCCATATCCCTGATAAGCAAGTGTGGAATAAATATATCTATCAAGAACAACAATTTTTCCCTTATTCTTCGCATTTTTTATTTTTTCCGCAATCAATTGAGCACGAGAAGCAAAATATAAAAACAGTTCAGTCCACATATCAATATTCCTATCTTCAGAGAGAAGTAATTTTCTTATTTTTTCCCCTGTCTCTGTTCCCCCTGGCTCATAAATGTAAATAGTTTTTTCCCCTTTTTTTCTTAAATACTTCTCAAAAAGTTTTGCCTGAGTTGTTTTTCCACAACCGTCTATTCCTTCAAAACTTATTATAATTCCTTTTTTCATTTTCTCTCTTTACTGAAAAATAACTTTCTTCAATCCAATTTTTTCAGCATATTCACATATTTCTTCATATTCTTCAAACCGTAGAAATCTGTTAATTTCAGGAAACCTGAATGCTTTAAATTCTGGATGATACTGTTTCAATAAACTAATCCAGGTATTTTCACCAAGATTTTCTTTTATAAATTTTAACACATTTTTTGAATTTTCTATATTATCTGGTAATATCAAATGTCTAACAAGCAACCCTTTTTCAGCGATACCATTTTTATCAAGAGTTATATCTCCTACCTGTTTTTTCATCTCAATTACTGAAGGAAAACAGTTATCACAATAATCTGGTATTCCTGAATATTTTTCTCCTGTTTTATTATCTCCGTATTTTATATCAGGCATATAAATATCAATAAATCCAGTCAGTTTTTTTATTATTTCAGGATTCTCATAACCACCACAATTGTAAACAAAAGGAATTGAAAGTCCTTTTTCAATAGCAATTACCCCACTTCTATAAATCTGAGGAAGATAGTGCGTAGGAGTAACAAAATTTATATTATGACATCCCTGATTTTGTAAATTTAACATAATATCAGCAAGTTCTTCCTCACTTACATTATATCCCTGATGAAGTTGACTTATTTCATAATTCTGACAGAAAACACAACTCATTGAACAATTAGTGAAAAAAATTGTTCCAGAACCAGCAAAACCAGATATTATTCTTTCTTCTCCAGAGTGAGGACCGAAACTGGATATTTTAACTTCCACTCCTGAATTACATCTTCCTTTTTGAGAGAATCTATTTACTTTACATCTCCATCCACAGAGAACACATCTTTTTAAAATAGAATATAGAAATTCTGATGTCTTACTTAAATTATCTGATTTAGATGCAGGGTAAGAAGGTTTTTTCATTAAATAAATTTGAAATAAACTTTTCCTAAAATTTTTTTACCCTTTTTCACTACAAGTTCAAATTTAGTTTTATTTTTATCAATTGCTTTATTCTTTCTCAAACTTTTATAACTTATCCAGTATCCAACATCCTGCCCTGTGTTTCTTCTTCCTTTCGGAACAAACCCAATAAAATTACCTTTAACATATCCAGTATCAGGTTTTGTTTCAACTTTTTCTATTTTGAATTTTGTGTCTTTATGAATTTCAACTTCATCGCCTGAAGCAACTTTCAATGTTTCACCATTAACTCTAATATAAACAAAAAATGATACTTTTTCTTCTTTTTTAACAGGTTGTTTTTTTATTTCTTTCAATTTTTTTACCGTTTCTGTTCTCTTTTTTTGAAATGAAGTTAAAGCAAGTTCTCTTTTAAGAATGGATGAAGGAATATTCTGGTAGAATATTATGTAAATATAATAAAAGGAAATTCCGGTAAAAATTAGAGAAATTATAAATGAAAAAATCCCTTTTTTCCTATTCATTCTTGACATTTCTTCAGAGATAATAAGCAAAATTACTGATAAAGAAACAAGAACAACAGCAACAATTCTCCCAAAAATTTGTGTCATTTTTACCCTCCTTCATTCCCCATAAATTATAACTTTATTCTTTCCCATATTTTTTGCTTTAAATAAAGCATTGTCTGCTTTGCTTAAAATATCCTTTTCATTCTCTCCCTGTTCAGGAAAAGTCGCAATTCCCATACTTAAAGTTATATGGATATCTTCTTTCGCAATATTCTCAAGAAACTTAAATTCAGAAACATTTTTTTTAACTCTTTCTGCAACTCCCTTTGCTTCAATATTTGAAGTAAAAGGCAATATATATGCAAATTCATCTCCTCCAAATCTACAGACAATATCTGTTTCTCTCAAACTTAATTTTACAACCTTTGCCACTTCTCTTAAAATAATATCACCATTTGGATGTCCATAGGTATCAACATAGTGTTTGAAATCATCAAGGTCAGAAATCATAACTGAAACAGGAAACCCCTTTCTTCTGGCAATACTAAATTCATTTTTTAATCTTTCGTTGAAATATCTTCTGTTATATAAATTTGTTAAAGGGTCTGTTATTGATGCCTGATTTATTTCTTCATGTAGAATTGCGTTTTCAAGGTGTGTATTGAGTTGCTCTATAAAGATATCTGTAATAATTTTTAATGTTTCATCTTTTTTTTCTCTTTTTTTGTTTAATTTTGCTCCAACCACAATTGTTCCTTTTTCAAAAACAGGAATAACAATTACAAGATTGCATTTATTTATTTCATACTCTTCAATATATTTTTTAATCTTTTCCTGCTTAATTGATGAAGAAAATGTTATCATTTTATAATTTTCATAATACATCTCACTATCCCCTGAAGAATTATTTATTGTAAGAACATCAGATGTAGAGTATTTTTTAACTTTTTCATCTGAAATTATAAAAATTCCTTTATTAGCGCCACAGTAATCCATAATTGTTTCAAGAGCATTTTTTAAAATTTCATTAACTTTAATGCTTGAACTTATTTTTAAAAAAGATGAATTAAGTTTTTCAAAAACTGTCTTCTGATTTAGCAGTTGAAGATAATAATATTCCACAAGTTTGTAAGTTAAAAAAAGGAAAAAATATGAAATGAGCAAATATGGCCATAAACCAAAAATAACTGTTTTAATAGGCACGGTTTTTTCAAAAAAAGCATTCGTAAAAATAATAATTGTGCTTATCACACCAGCAAGAAAAAACCATGTTACAGTTAGTAATCTTCTTCTTTTTTTCATAATTTTATCCATTTTGTTATTTTACTATTTTATTTCTTAAAAGTAAAATCAGAGAACTCTAAAATTACTCAGGCATATTCCTTTAATTTCAAAGTTAACTTTTCTTGCAGGAAATACAATCTGAAAGAACTCTCCTTCTCTTTTTGAAACAATCCCAATCACTCTATCCTCAAAATTTTTGTCTCTGAGGGAAACAACAAGTCCATTAAAGTCAGTTGCCGGAAATTTTCCATTTAAACTTATCTTCTTTATTGAAATTTCACTTATATTTAATCTCAGTTTTTCTGTTTTTTTAAAATATCTTTTGAATTTTTCTTCTCTATTTTTTCTTCTCGTCTCCATTGTTTTTTTGGGAAAGTTCTCTGGAACTTTAATCACAAGAAACTTTATTCCTGAAGATTTTAAAAATCTTTTAATAGGTAAAAGTTCATCTTTTTTTTCAAGAAGAATTATAAAGTCAGGCGAAAAAATCTCTATTTTATGAATTTTTACTTCTATTGCAAATTTATCTTTTATATAGCCAGTTGTGTCAATGAGGATTTTACCATCAGTCCTTTTTTCGCAAGTTTTGTTCATTTTTTCAATACCACCTAAAAAACTAACAATATTGTCTGCAGGAGAAATTACACCTGTGAAATAAAATTTTTCTGGAAAAGGGAAGAAATTATAAACCTTTTTTTTCAGTTTTATAAAACTTATGGTTGTTGGAGGTCCAATAAATGATTGACCAATATCACAATCAACAATAGAAACAGGTATTTTCTGAAAAATTAGAGTTTTTGCAATTTTTTTTAAAAGAGTTGTTTTCCCTGTATCTGTATCTCCAATAAAAAGAATTTTTTTTAACTTTTTTGTGAAAATAAATTTTCCTATATCCCGGTCATTTATATATCTTATTTCCATTTAAGCACAGGAAAGAAATAATTTTATAAATAAGTTTTGATGAAATAAAAGATGAAGGAGAATTTAAAACTCCTGGAGAAAGTTCAACAAAATCAAAACCAATAATTTCAATATCACTTCTTAAAATAAAGTTCTCAAGAAATTCCACTGTTTCATCCCATAAAAAACCACCTGGTTCAGGTGTTCCAACTTCTGGTAAAACAGACGGGTCAAGAAAATCAGCGTCAAAACTCAAATAGTATTTCCCTGAAGGAAGATTTTTTGCTATTTCATTTTTCCAGTCCATTTTTTTCATCTTATAAGCATAAAAAATTTCAACATTATTTTTATTCTTCGCAAACATAAATTCTTCTTTACTAATACTTCTTACCCCTGTAATATATACTTTAAATCCATCTTCAACAATTCTCCTTGAAACGCAGGCGTGAGAAAATTTACTTCCCTGATAACTATCTCTTAAATCAGAATGAGCATCAAGAATTAAAACATTGAAATCGCTATAAAAATTCTTGAATGCTTTTACTAACCCATATGTGATTGTATGCTCCCCACCTATTGAAATCAGAAATTTTCCTTTACCAATAATTTTTTTTGCTTCTTTCTGTATTATTTTTATCATAGAAGATGGTTTTTCTATATTTATCCGTAAAGGAGATAGTGTTCTTATTCCGCATTTATATGGTTCTACAAGATATTTCTCATCAAAAAATTCAAGTTGTTCAGAGACAGATATTATACTTTCAGGAGCAGATGCAGTTCCTTTAATAAAGGAAGTTGAAAATTCAAAAGGGACAGGCATTATAACAAACTTTGCTTCTGACATCCTCACATTCTTTATCCCAAGAAAATTTTTTTCCATTTATGGAACAAAAACAGCAGCGGCTACAACTGTTGTCCAGAGACCATTTTTTTCACCAATTGCCGACTGTGCTATACTTGTTGTTTTAACAATTCTTCCTGACATTTTCCATACTTCTTTTTTTTCATCATAAGATAAATCAGGATTAAATTCCAATCCAAGAATTGTTGCAAGCATTGTTGCTGCAAGGTCTTCCGCATAATCCTTTGCTTTATCTTCTGTTTCCCCAAACCCCTCGTGTTCTGAAAGATATCCATATTGTTCCTTATCTTTTGGTATGGCAATTCCAACTGACGCTGTTATCAATCTATGTGGCTCATTTGTTGAATTTCTACTCAAAACAGTATAAACAATCTGCCCTGGCTTTAAAAGAGACAGACCTTCTTTCTTGGAAATAAGTGAACACCCAGGTGGAAAAATACTTGATATTTCAACAAGGTTAAATTGAGCAATACCAGCATTTCTTAATGCTCTCTCAAAACTTGTAAGTTTCTCTCTATCCTTTCCAACCCCTTTTGTTAAAAAGACCTTGCGAGGTATTGTTATCATTTTTCACCTCATTGACAATTAAAAAAACATAAAAAATCCTCTTCTAAAAAATCGCCTTTTACACTGTAAGCAAGTGCCCTGCATCCATAACACTCATTTATTTTACATTCTTTACATTTTCCTTTCAAGTTTTCTCTTTTTCTTAAAAGATTTAAGACAGGTGAATTTTCCCATATATATTTTAATTCATCCTCAAGTAAATTGCCTATTTTTAGAGGAAATCTACGGCAGGGATAGATATCTCCATCAGGCATTATTGCAAACCCATCTTTCCCGATTATACAGGATGCACCATAAAGGTAATTATTTCCTTCTTCCATCTCAATCATAAATCCTCTGTATGGTAAAATTGTCTCAATGTTAAATTCAATATTACACTTCTCAAATAAAAATTTTATAACTTTACACCAGGTATTAATTTTAATGACATCATTCTTCATAACCTTTCCGTTTCCCCATGGTATAAATCTTTCAATAATAAATCTATCAAATCCATATTTTTCTGAAAAATCAAAAATTTTTTTTATCTGAAGAGCATTACTTTCGGTAATTGTGAACATAAGTGTTTTTAAAAATTTTGTCTTTTTCAGAAATTTTAGTTTCTCAATAAATCTTTCAAAATTTCCTTTTCCTCTGTAAAACTCATAAGTTTCTTTATCAAAACCTTCACTTGATAATTTTATTTCAATTTCCGGGAAATTTTTTAAAAATCCAGTTATCTCATTATTGAAGAAAAAACCATTTGTTATTATTCCTGTTTTTAAAACATAATCAGAAGAATATACCATCTCAACCAATTTCTTCCAGTCCTTATGAAGAAAAATCTCTCCTCCTGTTAAATCAATTACAAGTTTCTTATTTTCTCTTTTTAAAAAATTCTCCACATTCCTGAATATCTTTTTTAATTCTTCAAAAGAAATATCTTTTTCAGGGGTGAAATTTTCCTGATAACAATGTCTGCATTTCAAATTACAAAAGTTTGTTATGTGCCATTGAATATGGAAGGTGTTCTCCAAAAAATTCCTCCTCAAAAACTTTGCAAGAACCGGGTTCTAACAAGTTTTATAAACTGGATTTGTCCACGCTTTTTTTCCACTTTTATCTGTTATTTCAATTCTTATATATTCTTCATCCCCTTTTATCTTATACTCAATTTCTCTCAATAATTTTCTTTTCCCTGAAAACCTGCTTCCTTTCCCTGCATAAGAAATAAAATCAATATGTTTTACCGGTGATGTTTTTATATAAATTTTATTTTTGCTTATCTCTATATTTTCTATAATGGGTCCTGTTGAAGAATAAAAATAGCCGTTTTTAATAGAATTCAAAATACTCCTTTCTGATAAACTGGTTGCTTTTACCATTATAAAACTCCCAAGAGCATCATCTTCTCTATATTTATCTGGTCTGTGATGTGTATCATCAGAAGCAAACCCTAAAATTTTCTTCCCTTTTTGTAAAAGTTCATCCCAGTGAACTGAAGAATATCCTTTGCCTTTTATCTTTTCACAGGTATTATTATAAACCTCAATTCCTATATAATTTTTAAGTTTTAATAAATCAGAAGAAGTTAATCCACTCCAGTATGGATGTGCTATTAT
>CAZRDZ010000043.1:4694-8142 GCA_964599135.1 uncultured bacterium | reverse complement strand
TCGTTTTGTAATATTTTTTGCCCTTATTTTGCCTTATTTTTATGAGTGGATTTTTCATAGGGGAGAGGGGTAATTTTTAAAATACAAAATTTTTATTTATAAAGGAAAGAAATTTTGTATTTTCTTTTTGAAATTTTTGTGATAAAATTTTAAAACAGAAAAATCATTTAAGAATTTACTTTAAATGATAGTTCTTAACTTATTGAAAATAAAAAAGATAGGAGATTAAAATGGAAAGGAGGGAATTTTTAAAGAGAACTCTTATAGCAATTGCAGGACTGGGCCTTTCTAAGTTCCTTAAAATTGAAAAAAATGCTGAAGGAGCAGTTAAAAAAACAAAAATTTATGTTGCGAAAGGTAATAATCCGGAAAGTAATACTTATAGGGCAGTGAAAGCAGCAGGTGGGATAGAAAAATTTGTAAGAAGAGGAAGCAAAGTTGTAATAAAACCAAATATTGCATGGAATAGGAAACCAGAGCAGGCAGCAAATACCAATCCTTATGTTGTCAGTGCTCTTGTAAAATTATGTAAAAGAGCAGGGGCTTCTGAAGTGGTTGTTATTGACCATACCTGTAATTCCTGGAAAGTTACTTATAAAGTTTCAGGAATTGCTGAAGCAGTTGAAAGGGCAGGGGGGATTATAAGACCACCAATTAGATATAGAGAAGTTTCAATTTCAGGGACAAAAGTTTTGAGGAAAGCGGATGTACTTGAGGAAGTTCTTGATGCTGATGTAGTTATAGATGTTCCTGTGGTGAAGGTGCACGGTTCAAGGGCTAAAATTACAATTTCAATGAAAAATCTTATGGGTGTGGTAAAAGACAGGGGATATTTTCACAGGACAGACCTGAACAGATGTATTGCTGAAATTTCATATTTTATAAAGCCCACTTTAATTGTTATTGATGCAACCAGAATTTTACTTACAAGAGGACCTCAGGGACCAGGGAAGGTGAAAAATACAGGAATAGTGGCTGCTGGGACTGATATGGTTGCTCTTGATGCGTTTGGAGCGAAACTCCTTGGATTTAATCCGGAAAATGTCCCTCATCTTATAATTGGAAAGCAACTTGGTCTTGGTGAGTATGACCTTAATAGGGTAAAAATAAAGTATGTTTAATGGGAAAAGTAGAAAGATTAAAATAAAACTTATTCTCCGAAGAACAAGTCAGTTAATTTTTATATCTTTATTTTTCTATCGGTTTTTATCGCTTGATTTTTCAATGAATGAGAAATTATCTTTTAGTTTATTTTTCAGATTTGACAGTTTACTTGCAATTTTTACAGGCATTTCCTCACTTTATTTTTCAAAGTTTTTCATTCCAGCATTCATTCTTCTATTTTTAATATTATTATCCGGGAATTTTTTTTGTTTCTGGATTTGTCCTTTTGGTGGAAT
Source organism: uncultured bacterium (assembly GCA_964599135.1). Lineage (GTDB taxonomy): Bacteria > Ratteibacteria > UBA8468 > B48-G9 > JAFGKM01 > JAGGVW01. Next base: position 6,742 of record CAZRDZ010000043.1, on the reverse strand, counting down.
TATTGATTATTCAAATATTTTTGTCTCAAGGAAAAAGTGGAAAGTTCATTTAAAAATTCCTCTTTATTTAAGAAAATTGAGGTTTTTTATTCTTGGAGGATTTATTCTAACTGCTTTTTTAACATTATTTTTTAAAATTCCTCATATTTTATGGATATCAGACCCTTATGTTATACTTACCAGAGCAGTTGTTTTAAAAAAGTGGTGGCTTTTTTCTTTTCTGACAATATTGATAATAAGCATTTTTGTTCCAAGGATGTGGTGTAATAATATATGTCCTCTTGGAGCATTAAATTTTCTTATCGGGAATAAATTGAGGTGTTTTATAAAAAATAAGATGAGAAGAATAAAAAATGAAAGTAAATAGAAGGGATTTTATAAAGTTTTCTCTTTTATCCTTACTCTTTGTGCTTACAGGTGGGAAGTACAGACACAGAAGAAAAGCAGAAGGGATGAAAGATGGCTTTATAAGACCACCAGGGGCAATAGTTGAGGACGATTTTGTTTATCAATGTGTAAGGTGTAGTGAATGTATAAAGGTATGCCCTGCGGAATGTCTTGTAAGTGTTTCATTATCAGAAGGTTTGGTAGAATGGGGAACTCCAAAAGTTTTGCCAAGAAAAGCGGGCTGTATAAGATGTATGGCGTGTGGAATGGTGTGTCCAAGTGGGGCTATACAGAGAGTAAAGGAAGATGAAGTTAAAATGGGAACTGCTAAAATCAACAGAAAAAGATGTCTTGTCTGGGAATACGACAAAGATTGTCTTGTCTGTCTTGAATTTTGTCCTGCTGGAGCGATTTATGTTGATTTCAAAGGAAGGCCAGTTGTAAGTCCTTCTAAATGTGTCGGTTGTGGAATATGTGAGGAAAATTGCCCGGTTATGGGAGAAGCAGCAATAAGAGTTTTTGTTAATGGAGAAAAAAGATTTGAGTTGAAAAGAAATTTAAAAACAGGAGGAGGGAAGAATGTTTAATATAGGAGCAGGTGAACTTATCCTTATACTTCTGATTATTCTTATCTTATTCGGTGCCAGAAGGTTACCAGAAATAGGAAGAGCAATTGGAAAAGCACTTGGAGAGTTCAAAAAGGGGTTGAAAGAAACGAAGAAAGAAATTGAGGAAGATGAAGAAGAAAAAAAATCAGAATGATTACTCATTCGTTGAACACCTTGAAGAATTAAGAAAAAGGATTATTTTTGTTATAATTTTCTGGACTATTACCTCACTTATTTCTTACTTTTTTTCAAAAGAAATTCTGGAGTTTTTAATCATTCCATTAAAAAAATATCAAAAGAATGTAATTTTTACAAGACCTCTTGAGCCATTCTTTTCAGTCCTTAAAATATGCATTTTTACAGGAGGAATTATAACTCTTCCATATCTTATTATTCAGACATATCTCTTTGTATTACCAGCACTTACAAAAAAAGAAAAGAAGATGGTTAAACTTATCGCTTCCTTTTTTCCTTTTTTATTTTTTTCAGGTATGTCTTTTACATTCTATATCATTGTGCCTCTTGGACTTAAAGTGCTTTTTTCATTTGGTAAAGGTGTTATTGTTCCTTTTGTTACAATAGGATATTACTTAAATTTTTTACTTATGTTTATGATTTTACTGGGGTTGATATTCAATTTACCGGTTTTTCTTGGTGGTTTCGCAGGGATTGGGCTTGTAAAAAGTTCTTTTTTAAGGGAGAAAAGAAAGTATGCTATTGTTGGTGCTTTTATTCTTTCTGCAATAATTACGCCAACAACAGATATGATTACACAACTTTTTGTCGCAATTCCCTTAATTTTTTTGTATGAAATTTCAATAATTTTTGTAAAAATTTTTGAAACATAACTTTTTAGGTTTAAAAGATATAGATAACTATATTTAAGAAAAATTTTTAATAAAAAAAATTTTTTAAATTCTGTTGAAAAACATTCTTTTTCAGTCCAGAAGCACAGGAATAATTATTAAGAAAGTTAACATAATATCTCTTATCCGACGGTTTCTTTGTATCCTTTTGAAAATAAAAAAGATATATAAGAAAATAAATGCTTTA
>CAZRDZ010000043.1:0-4594 GCA_964599135.1 uncultured bacterium | reverse complement strand
CTCTATATTATGTTTCTTTCATAAAAAAATTAAAAAGGAAGTTGAACCTTAAAGTATTTTCTGGGGAAAAATTTTGAAATTATATTTACTATTATAAGCCCAGCATAGAAATATAAAAATCCACTTAATAAAAGTCCTGTTATCCAGTTGAGAAAAAGAAATGTAATTGCGAAGGAGAAAACAAGTATCCCGAGAATTGTAAGGTATATAACAAGGTAATCATTTAATTTCAGGAGTATTCTTCCAAGTATCTCTTTCAGGTCAAACCCTTTTTTCATGGAATTTGTCTCGAGAAATACAGGAATGGAAAAAGGAAGAAAAAAAAGTGCTATTAAGAAGACAATTGTGCCTATATTTATTAAAACAAGGCCCCTAAAGAAAAAAATAGACAGGAATTTGCCTTCAGAAAGGGAAAATATAAAGATATCCCCTAAAAAGACGAAAAAAATTGAAATAAAAAAGTATCCAAATATTAAAATAAATGTTTTCCATCCAAGTTTCAAAAGATAACCAAAATTTTCCCATTTAACAGTTTTTGGTTCATTTTCTAAATTTTTTCTCAATTTTTCAGTTAAATAACCCAGGGCTATGAGATTTGCTACAGGAAAAAATGTTAAAACCCCCCCTATTATCAGATTTAAAAGGTCTTCTTTACTTTTAACTGCTTCTTTAAAACATTCCTTAATCTTTTTCTTCATTCTCTCTTATGATTTTTATCATCTCTTTCACAGCATTTTCAAGACCAGTAAAAACTGACATACAAATTATACTATATCCAATATTTAATTCTTCAATCCCTTTTATTTTGCATATTGGGATAACATTCTTGTAATCAAGACCATGTCCGGCGTTAACTCTCAAACCAGTTGACATTGCAAATTCAGTTCCTTTTATTATTCTGTCCAGTTGGTGATATATTTCCTCTTCTGTTTTTGCATCTGCATATTTTCCTGTATGAATTTCAATAAAATCAGCACCTGTTTCCTTTGATTTTTCTATCTGATTGAAATCTGGTTCTATGAATAAACTTACTTTAATACCTGCATTTTTAAAATCTTCAGTTGCCCTTTTTATTTTTTCAAAATTTCCAGATACATCAAGGCCACCTTCTGTTGTTAATTCTTCCCTTCTTTCAGGAACAAGAGTAACCTGGTCTGGTTTCACATCAAGAGCAATTTTTATTATTTCATCAGATAGAGCCATTTCAAGATTTAGTTTTGTTTTTACTACCTCTTTCAGAACTCTCAGGTCCCTTTCCTGAATATGTCTTCTATCTTCTCTTAGATGGCAAACAATAGAATCACATCCCGCAAGTTCACATATAACTGCAGCATAAACAGGGTCAGGAAAATTTCCTTTTCTTGCCTGTCTTAAAGTTGCAATATGGTCAATATTCACTCCAAGTTTAATCATTGTATCTCCTTTTTTATTATAAAGTTACTAAAATTATAGTTTCTTATAACTCTTTTAAAACTTCTTTAAGATTTTCAACAAATATTTTATTTTCTTCTTCTGTTCCGATAGTAACTCTTATATAATTTTCTCCAAGTCCAAAGGCAGTCATAGCCCTTACGATTATTCCTCTTTTTTCAAGTTCTTTTACTATTTTGATACCATTTTTCTTTACTTTAAAAAGAATAAAATTTGTTTCAGAAGGGACATATTCAATTCCTGAATTTTCAAATTCCCTGTAAAGGAAGCATTTTCCTTCAATGTTTTTCTCCCTTGAATTTTTCACATGTTTTTGGTCTTCAATTGCTGCAATTGCTGCGTTCTGAGCAACAGAAGTTGTATTAAAAGGAGGTCTTATTCTTTCAAGATAACCCAAAATTTCCTTCCTCCCAATACCATAACCAAGCCTTAAACCAGCAAGACCATAAATCTTTGAAAATGTTCTTGCAATGACAATATTTTTCTCTTTGTAGTATGGAAAAGCAGAACCAAAGTCATCTGATTCAACATACTCAAAATATGCTTCATCAGAAATAATTATTACGTTTTCAGGGACATTTTTGAGAAAATCACTTAATTGTTTTTTCCCTATTATTGTGCCTGTTGGATTATTTGGGTTGCAGAGTATTATTACTTTTGTTTTATCTGTAATACTGTCAAGGAATTTATTTAAATCATAAGAAAAGTCCTCATTTAATGGGACCTCTACTCTTTTTGCTCCAATTTTCAAAGCAAGAATTTTATATATAAGAAAAGATGGATGAGGATAAATAACTTCTTCACCTTCTTTTACAAATGTTTCAAGTGTCATTGATATAATTTCACTTGAACCACTTCCAAGAATAATTTCTTCTACAGGAACAGATATAAGCCGGGAAATTTTATTTTTCAGGTAATACCCTGCTCCGTCAGGATACCTTCCAACTGTTTCAGCAGTGTTTTTTATTGCTTTTATTGCTTCTGGAGAAGCCCCAAAAGGGTTTTCATTTGAAGCAAGTTTTATAATCTTTTTAAGTCCATATTCCCTTTGTAATTCTTCAATAGGTTTTCCTGGTTTATATGGAGAAATTTGTCGTATTCCTTCTCTAACAAGTTTTTCTATTTTATTTTCCATATTTCAACCCCGTTTTTGTTTTTACTTCATCCATTGTTTTCTCAGCCACCTCTTTTGCTTTTTCGCTTCCTTTTTTCAATATTTTCCAGAGATTTTCCTTATCTTTTTCCATTTCTTTTCTTTTTTCTCTCATTGGTTTTAAAAAAAGTGAAAGAACCTCTCCGAGTTCTTTTTTACATTCAGTGCATCCTATCTTTGCATTTTTACATTCTTTTTCAATCTCCCCTGCCCTTTTCTCATTAAATATTTTCTGATATGCAAAAACAGGACAGGTTTCAGGATGACCCGGGTCTTTTTTGTATATTCTTTTCGGGTCTGTAAACATTTTACTTACCTTTTCTTTTATTACTTCTTCTTCATCTTTAAGGTATATACAATTTCCATATGATTTACTCATTTTTCTACCATCTGTTCCTGGGATTTTGGGAGTTTCAGTAAGAAGGGGCTCCGGGACAGGGAATGTTTCTCCATATAAATAATTAAATCTTCTTGCAATTTCTCTTGTTAATTCAAGATGAGGAAGTTGGTCAACTCCTATAGGAACATAGTTTGCTTTATAAATCAATATATCTGCTGCCTGCAAAACCGGGTATCCAAGGAAACCATAAGTATGTAAATCTTTCCCTTTTATCTGCTGGATTTGCTCTTTATATACAGGGTTTCTTTCAAGCCAGGGAATAGGAGTAATCATAGAAAAAATAAGGTTTAACTCACTGTGCTGATAAACTTCTGATTGAATAAAAATAGTAGATTTTTCAGGGTCAAGACCTGAAATTAAAAAGTCAAGAGATACTTCAAGAACATATTCTTTTATTCTTTCAGAGGAAGCATATTCAGTACTCAAAGCATGATAATCAGCAATCATATAAAAACAGTTATAACCTTCATCCTGCAATTTTTTCCAGTTTTTAAGCGCTCCAAGTAAATGCCCTATGTGTAAAGGTCCCGTTGGTCTCATCCCGCTTAATATTGTTTTTTTATCCATTGTTCATAACTCCATAATTTAAGAAGTTCATAAGTTAATAAGTTCCTTACTTCTTAATTTATAATCTTCTAATATTTTTCTGTGGTCAAAAGGTATTTTTTCTGGCAATTTTTCTATTTTAAATACTTTTGCCTTTTTTGCATCATCTCCACTTTTTAATTTACCTTTTCCTTTTGCAATAAAAACAGTTGAAATTGTATGGTATCTGGGGTCTCTTCCTGGTTCTGAATATGTATGAAATTGTTTTAAATTTTCAAGTTCAAGACCTGTTTCTTCTTTTGCTTCTCTTATTGCAGCATCTTCAAGCGATTCTCCATAGTCAACAAAGCCACCTGGAATTGCCCAGCCATAAGGATAGTTTTTTCTTTCAACAAGGATAATTCCTCTTTTATATTCAATAATTATATCAACTGTAGGGATTGGGTTCTTATATGTTTTTTTTGTTAAGTCAATTAGATATTTTTCTGAAATACAGCAAAACTTTTCAAAATCACTTTTTTTATAAAGGATAAAATTTATCTCTTCAATGTCTGTTTTTTTTGATAAAAATTTCAGTGTCTTTTCAATCATAATTTTAGCAACTTTTTTTATTTCAAGTTTTCCTGTGCCACACCCAAGAGCAGGAAAGGAAATTGATTTTATTTTCATCTTTTCAGTTAAATTTATGGAACTTTCCATACATTTTTCTATTATTTTATAGTCAGTTTTAAAATCCATATCCATTGTTGCAGTATGGATTACATATTTTGAAGGAAGTTTTCCCCCTTTTGTAAAAATTGCTTCTCCTTTTTTTATAGGTGATTTCTTTTTTGCTTCTTTTTCAACTTCTTTTCCGCCTTTTTTCTTTATTTTTAAAGCAACTCCACCACCCATAGTTAATAATGTATTTGCCGGATTTACAATAGCAGATACTTTTTCTTCTGTTATATCTCCTTTTTTAATTCCAATTCTTACACCGTCAATAAAATAAATAATCTTTTCCATTTTTCCTGTTTATTATACCACATTAAAGAATTTTCATAATGAAATTCCTTACCTATTGA
>CAZRDZ010000042.1:0-8178 GCA_964599135.1 uncultured bacterium | reverse complement strand
AGATAAAAAAAATACTTGTAATTGAAGATGACCCGGAAGAAAGAGAAGTTCTAATTCAGGCATTGAAGAAATCAGGATATATAGTTTATGGAGCACAGACAGGAGAAGAAGGACTTGATATATTCAGAAAAGTTAAACCAGACCTTGTTTTACTTGATGTGGTACTGCCGGGAATTGATGGATGGGAAGTTTTAAGGAGAATAAAGGCAGGACCATTGAGTAAAAGAACACCTGTTGTAATGATTACTGCAAAAAGTTCAGACACTGACAAAGTAACAGGTTATGAAATAGGTGCTGACTTTTATATAACAAAGCCATACAACATAACGAAAATATTGCCAATAATAAGAGATATTGTCTCCAAAAAATAAAGATGGTAGTAAATTTACCACCCCAGTATCACGAGAAAGAAAAAGAGTTAAAAAAAGCAAAGACACCAGAAGAGAAAATTTCCATACTTGAAGAAATGCTTTCTATAATGCCAAAACATAAGTCATCTGAAAAACTCCAGGCACTCCTTAAAAGTAAAATTTCAAAATATAGAAAGATGATGGAAAAAACCCCTTCAACTGCTAAAAAATCTTCAGTCCCTCAAATACCAAGAGAAGGGGCTGCTCAGGTTGTAATATGTGGACCAACAAATTCTGGTAAATCAACACTTCTAACTTCTCTTACAAAAGCAAAACCAGAAATAGCAGATTATCCATTTACAACTATAATACCCGTTCCAGGAATGCTTCAATATCAGGATATAAAAATTCAGATGATTGAAGTCCCCCCTCTTGCTTCTGATTTCACTGATAACTGGGTTGGTGATTTTATAAGAAGGGCTGATTTACGAGTTTTTCTCTTTGATTTATCTTCAGATAATCTTATTGAAGAAATTGAGGATGCTTTAACTGTGTTAGAAAAATTTAAAGTGAAAGAAGAAGGGAAATTTAACTTTTTATATAAGATGTTGTGGATAGGAAATAAAATAGATGTTCCTTCTTACAGAGAAATAAAAGAGGTCTTTGTTGAACTTTACAGGGATAAAATCCCTCAATTTTTTGAAATTTCGGCAAAAGAAAAAGTAAATACTGAAAAATTACCTGAATTAATATTCAATCATCTTGAAATAATAAGGGTCTATACAAAAATTCCTGGCAAACCACCTGACCTTGAAAATCCTTATACGATAAAAAAAGATACAAAGGTTAAAGAACTTGCAGAAATAATTCACAAAGATATGGTAAAAAACTTCAAATATGCCCGTTTGTGGAGACAGGGAGAAGAAAAGACATTGATAATAGGAAGAGACCATATTCTTCAGGATAGAGATATAGTTGAAATACACTTTTAAGATGAAATTTTTAAACTATTGACTTTTAATCTATATAATCTATAATAAATATGAGAAAAAAAGAAAGGATGTAAGGGATTTGTTTTATACCATAGCATAGAAATTTACAAAGGAGAAAAAATGGAAAGGAAATATGAAGCATGCTTTCTTTTGAGGGCTGATTTACCTGAAGAAGAAATTGAAAAAGAAGTTGAGAATATTGAAAAAACACTTATTAATTCAGGAGCAAATATAGTAAAAAAAGAAAACTGGGGAAGAAAGACACTTGCCTATCCAATAAAGAAAAAACAGGAAGGAGTTTATTACCTTTTTTATTTCACCGCCCCTCCTGCAATAAAACAGAGTATAGAAGAAAATTTAAAATTAAGAGAAAATATATTGAGATATCTTTTGATAAAAAGGAAAGTTTTACCTAACCAGGAGCCAGTAAATGCCGGGACCGAATCTGAATAAGGTTTTTCTAATAGGTAGATTAACAAGAGACCCTGAATTAAGATATACTTCTTCTGGCCAGGCAGTTACAACTTTTGGCCTTGCAGTGAATAGAGAATATACATCAAGAGGAGAGAAAAAAGAAGATACCTGTTATGTAAATTTAGTCGTTTGGGGAAAACAGGCAGAGATTACTGCTGAATTTTTAAGAAAAGGAAATCTTGTTTTTATAGAAGGAAGATTAAATTACAGGACATGGGAAAATGAAGATAGTGAAAAAAGGTCTGTGCTTGAAGTTACTGTTGAGAACTTTCAATTTCTTGAAAGACCTTCTGTCAATATAGAAAAGGAGGAAGAAAAAAATGGTGAAAATCAGGAATAAACAGTGTGTATTCTGTAAAGAAAATGTAAAAGAGATTGATTATAAGGATATAGGAAAATTGAGAAGATTTATAAGCGGGAGAGGTAAAATCTTACCCTCAAAACTGACAGGAACCTGTGCGAAACATCAGAGAATGTTAACCAGAGCAATAAAAAGAGCCAGATTTATTGGACTTTTGCCATTTATAAAAATATAAAGGAGAATGGAGATGAAAGTCATTTTTGTAAAGGACTTTGGAGATAAAGGTAAGCGGGGTGAAATAAAAAACTTGAAAGATGGTTATGCAAGAAATTATTTAATTCCTTCAGGTTATGCCCTTCCAGCAACAAAAGAAAATATAAAAATCATTGAAGAAATGATAAAAGTTGAAGAAAAGAAAAAAGAAAAAAGAAAAAAAATGGCTATTGATATAAAAAAGGCGCTGAATAAAGCTTCCATTACTATAAGAGTAAAAGCAGGACAGGATGATAAACTTTTTGGAGCAATAACTTCTGAAATTATAGCGGAAGAACTGAAAAACCAGACAGAAATTGAGATTGATAGACATCAGATAATTCTTGATGAACCAATAAAGAAACTTGGCAGATATAAAATCCCTGTGAAACTTGGAGAAGAGGTTGAAGGTGAGATTAAACTGTGGGTAGTTAGAGGAGAGTAAAATGCCTGGTAAAAAAAAAGAAAGTGAACTTGAAAAAATCCCTCCTCAGAATATTGAAGCAGAAAAAGCACTCCTTGGATGTATGCTCATAGATGAAGAGGCACGAATAAAAGTTTTTGAAACTGTAAAAAAAGATTTTTTTTATGCTCCTGCTCACCAGCAAATCTTCTCTTCAATGGTAAAATTGTTTGAAAGAAATGAAAGATGCGACCTTATAACTTTAACAAATCAACTTAAACTGGATGGGAAACTTGAAGCAGTTGGTGGAATTGAATATTTAACAGAAATTGCAGAATTTGTTCCAACTGCAGCCCATATAGATGAATATATAAAAATAGTAAAAGATAAATATATTTTAAGGTCATTAATTTCAAATGCCACTCAGATTATTTCAGAAGCATCCAACGAGCCAGATGAGGTTGAAGAATTACTTGATAAGGCAGAATCCCTCATTTTTGAAATAAGCCAGCATAAAATTGAAAAAGAAGCATATCTGTTAAAGGAACTTATTAAAGAGAACCTTGAAATTATAGAGGATATCCAGAACAGAAAAGGGTTAATTACAGGACTTCCAACTGGCTATGTAGACCTTGACAGATACATAGGAGGCCTCCATCCATCCGAATTTATCATAATTGCTTCAAGACCAGGGATGGGTAAAACTGCCCTTGCAACAAATATAGCACTTAATCTTGCTGCAGGTGGAGAGCAAATTCCAATTTTGTTCTTTTCTCTTGAAATGAGTAAAGAGCAACTTGTTCAGAGAATATTATGTTGTGAAGCAAAAATCAATTCCAAAAAGTTAAGAGAAGGAATCCTTTCTGATAAAGAAATTGCTAAACTCCTCCTTGCTGCTGGACAACTTGAAAAAGCCCCGATTTTTATTGATGATACTCCCTCTTTAACTGTCTTTGAACTAAGAGCAAGAGCCAGACGATTGAAAGCAAAAGAAGATATTAAACTTATTATTATTGATTATCTCCAGCTTATGAAAGGAACAAGAAGAACTGAGAACAGACAACAGGAAATTACTGAAATTTCTGCTTCTTTAAAATCACTTGCAAGAGAATTAAATGTTCCTGTTATTGCTATTTCACAATTGAGTAGAGCAACTGAACAAAGAGAAAATAAAAAACCTCACCTTTCCGATTTAAGAGAAAGCGGTTCAATAGAGCAGGATGCAGACCTTGTTTTGTTTCTTTATAGAGAGGACTATTACAATAATGATGACCCTGACATTCAGGGTATCTCTGAAATCATTATAGCAAAACAGAGAAATGGTCCTACAGGTTCTGTTAATCTTACTTTTATAAAAGAATTTACAAGATTTGAAAATTATACTCCAAGAGTTATAGAATGAAAAAATTTATAGAAAATTTTGGGGGAAAAATTTTAGCCCCTGTTTACTATTTTGGTTCTCTTTTTCTTCTGATAACTGATTCTCTTAAAAAGGCATTTTTTGAGAAAAAAAGAGAAAATATATTAAAGTATATTGAAGAAATAGGGATAAACTCACTACCACTTGTTGGGATTATTGCTTTTTTCACAGGTATGGTTCTTGTTATGGAAACATCCCATACTTTAAAAAAATTTGGAGCAGAAATTTATTCAGGGGGACTTGTGAGTATTTCAATGATAAGAGAACTTGGACCTGTCCTTGTTGCTCTTGTTCTTGCTGGAAGAGTTGGCGCTTCAATTGCTGCAGAAATAGGAGTTATGAAAATAACAGAACAGATAGATGCTCTTGAAGTTCTTGCAGTTGACCCTGTTTCCTATCTTGTCACTCCGAGAGTTATAGCAGGAATTTTCTCTTTACCCATACTTTTCATAATGAGTTTTTTCTTTGCTATCTGGGGTGGTTTTATTATTGGAGTTCTTCTTGTGGGAATACCATCAGGACAGTTTTTTTATCAGAGTTTCAGGTTTGTTTCTTACAAAGACCTTATTGTAGGACTGATAAAAGTTATTGTTTTTGCAATTATTGTAGTAAATGCTTCCTCCTATGAAGGACTTAAAGCAACGGGTGGAGCAGAAGGAGTTGGAAAAGCAGCAACAGCAGCGGTAGTTAATTCTTTTTTTCTTATAATTCTTACAAATCTTATTTTAACAGGACTTTTTTATTTTATCTAATATGGAAATTATAAAAGTTGTGAATTTGAAAGTTGCTTTTGGAGAAAAGACGGTTCTTGAAAACCTTAATCTATCTGTTGAAAAGGGTGAATCACTTGTTCTTGTTGGGAGTTCTGGTTGTGGTAAAACAGTTCTGATTAAGACAATAATTGGTCTGATAGAACCTGAAGGAGGAGAAATTTTTATTTATGGGAAAAATATTGTTAAATTACCACTGAAAGAAATTATGGAAATAAGGAGTAAAATTGGTATGGTTTTTCAGAATTCAGCCCTTTTTGACTCATTAAATATATGGCAGAATGTTGGATTTTATTATCTCTACCATTCAAAAAAAAGTGAAGAGGAAATAAAGGAAATGGCTATTAAAGCACTTGAAACTGTTGAACTTAAAAATGTTGAAAACCTTATGCCTGAACAACTTTCAGGTGGAATGAAAAAAAGGGTCTCAATAGCAAGGGCATTAATTTCAAAGCCAGATATTTTGTTTTATGATGAACCAACAACTGGACTTGACCCCATAACAAGCGAAAATATAACATCTCTTATGAAAAAGATACATTCTCAATATGGAACAACTGATATTACAGTAACTCATGACATCAAACTGGCAAGGGCAATATCGGACAGAATAGGACTTGTTGAAAATGGAAGAATTGTTGAAATAGGAAGTTTTGATTACTTAAGAGAAAAAAGCAATCATACCCTTATCAGAAGTTTTGTTGAAATGGAGGAAAGAAATGGATAAAAAAAGATTATCTCTTGAATTTAAAGTTGGACTTTTTACAATAATTGCTCTTTTGCTCCTTTTTGTTTTTATCTTCACTCAGACAAAAAAGGGACAATGGAGAGGTTATGAAATTGGAGTTACTTTTGACTATATTGGAGGACTTGACATTGGAGCACCTGTAAGATTAAGCGGAGTAAGAGTTGGGGAGGTTAGAAGTATTGAAATCCTTTCTGAACCAATGCCAAAAGTTCTTATTAAATTGAGATTGAAAAGGGATGTTAAAATTGGTAAAAATAGCAGAATCACAATAAGAACCCTTGGTATAATTGGAGAAAAATATGTGGAAATACTTCCATCTTCTGAGAAAGAATATATAAGTAAAGGAGAAATTGTTGAAGGAGTAAATCCTTTATCTCTTGAAAAATTTGTTACAATAGGACAGGATGCAATTTTTAATTTAAATAGCATTTTAACCGATATAAAGAAACTAACTTCTGATGTAAAAGTTCAAAAAAATATCAGAGAGATACTTAAAGAAACATCTATAGCATCTAAACAGATGAATACTGTTTTAAGACAACTGAAAACCCTTTCAGTTTCAATTAATAAGACAAATAAAGAAATACGAAAAGTTATAAAAGAAAACTCTCCAAAAATAGCAAAAGTTCTTGATAATACAAATACTCTTGTTTTAACAAGTAAGAGTGAAATTGAAAAAACAATGGGAGAGATAAGAAAATTTGCAGAAACAGGTAAGGATGTAAAAAAAGCAATTGCAAAACTGGAAAATACCACAGATAAAATAAATACTTTCTTTGAAAAATTACAGAGTGAGGGGCTTATTGCTCAAATTATGCAGGATAAAGATTTCCTGGCACAATTAAAAACTGAAGTAGAATACTTACAGAATATTACCCTTAAATTAAGTGAAACCACAGATAATGTAAATTCTATTCTCAGTTATATTAATGAAGGAAAAGGCAGTATAGGGAAATTTGTTAAAAGCGACCAGTTATACAATGAAGTTCTTGATTTTGTAAAAGATATAAAAGCACATCCCTGGAAATTATTTATAAGGAAAAGATAACCAGTTTAACCGCGTAGGTTAAAAAGGTCCATTATGAAAGAAAAAGCAGTTTATGTCTGTTCTGAATGTGGTTATCAATCAGTAAGATGGCTGGGAAGATGTCCTGAATGTGGAAAATGGAATACTTTTATTGAAGAAGTAAATTTAAAAACAAAAGTTAATAAAGGAGAATTAACTCTTCCAAAAAAAATCACAGAAGTAAAGACAGAGAAGCAACCAAGAATAAAAACAAAAATTGGTGAATTTGACAGAGTTTTAGGAGGAGGGGTTGTTGTTGGTAGTTTTATTTTAATTGCAGGCCATCCAGGGGTTGGAAAATCAACTTTACTTCTTACAATATCAGGGATAATTTCAAAAAATGGGAGAAAAGTTCTTTATGTAAGTGGAGAAGAATCAGAAAGTCAGATAAAATTAAGGTGTGAAAGATTAAAAATAAATTCTGACAACCTTTATCTTCTTGCATCTACAGATGTATATTCAATAAAAAATGCCCTTGAAAAATTAAAACCAGAATTTTTAATAGTTGATTCAATCCAGACAGTTTACAACTCTGAAATTCCAACAACTCCTGGTTCTGTTACCCAGGTTAAAGAAAATGCAAATTTCCTTTTCAATTACACAAAAAAAGAAAATATTTCAACATTTATAATAGGTCATATAACAAAAGAAGGAGCAATTGCAGGACCAAAACTTCTTGAGCATATGGTTGATGTAGTTATTTACTTTGAGGGAGAGACAAAATCAAATTTAAGAATTTTAAGAGCAATAAAGAACAGGTTTGGACCAACTGATGAAATAGGGGTGTTTTCTATGGAAGAAATTGGACTTAAAGAAATACCTGATGCTTCTGCCATATTTTTACCTGAATTTAGAAAGACATTACCGGGAGCAGTTTTTTTCCCATCTCAGGAAGGCAAAAGGACAATAATTGTTGAAATTCAATCACTTATAACACCAACCTATTATGGAATTCCCAAAAGAGCAGTTACAGGACTTGATTACAACAGAGTTTCACTTGTTCTTGCAGTGCTTGAGAAAAAATTAAATTTCAATTTCTCAACTTATGATGTTTTTGTCAATGTTGGTGGTGGCTTTAAAATTACAGAAACCGCATCAGACCTGCCTGTTGCTATTTCCTGCGTTTCTTCACTTAAAGATATTCCCCCCTGTGAAGATACTGTTTTTATTGGAGAAATCGCTTTAACAGGAGAAATAAGACCTGTTTCTCAAATAAATTCAAGGATAAAAGAATGTGCTCGTCTTGGATTTAAAAAAGCAATAATTCCTGAAGGGAATATAAAAGAGAGTAAAATTTCAAAAGAAATGGAAATAATTGGGGTGAAATGGTTGAAAGATTGTATTAGTATTGCTCTTTCTTTATAAGTGTTATCCTTCTTAAACTCATAAATTTATGTTGACA
>CAZRDZ010000041.1:0-8199 GCA_964599135.1 uncultured bacterium | reverse complement strand
AATTTAATTGCATCACCAAATGTTTTAACTTCAAGTGCTGCATCTTCATCCATCTCTATATCAAACTCTTCTTCAAAACCAGCCACAAGTTCTAAACTCTGAACACTTTCTGCTCCAAGGTCTTCAACAAATCTACTTTCTGGTTTTATTTCTTCTTCATCAACTCCAAGAACTGATGAAACAACTTTTTTTGCTCTTTTTTCAATTTCTTTTTCATCCATTCAAATCCTCCTTTTTTAATGTTTCTTCCTGCTCCTCTTTATATATTCTTTTCTTTCATCTTCTGTTATTTCATATACTTTTCTTATCACATCTTCTTCTTCCTTCAATAATTCCCTCTTTCTTCTTGCCATCGCTTTTTTTGCTGTTTCTATCGCCATTTCAAGTCCTGTTCCTTTCATAAACTTATTATTTATATACCAGGTGAAAGATGGAAAATATTTGGGAAGTATTCCTCCAGCAGTTATATTACACATAAGTCCTGCAATTGTCCCCGTATTGAAAAGTGTTCCTATACTTGTTTTTGTATGGTCCCCTATAAATGAACCCACTTTTAAATCACCTGTATTCACTGGTTTTCCATTAAGATAAACAGTTACATTGCTGTAATCATTCTTCAAATCACTGTTTGTTGTGAGAGCTCCAAGGTTTACAAATTCTCCAATATAACTGTGTCCTATAAATCCATCGTGATACTTGTTTGAATATGAATGGAAAATGCTTTCTTCAACTTCTCCTCCAACTCTACAAACAGGGCCAAAACTGTTACCTTCTCTTATACTTGCTCCTGGCATAATTTGTGTCTCTTTCCCTATAAAAGAAGGACCTTCTATTCTTGCAAATGGGAAAATCTCTGCATCTTCATCAATAAAGACAGGACCACCTGAAGCATCTATAACAGAAAAGGGGTGGATTTTTGCTCCTTTTCTTATAACTACATTTTTCTCATTTATTATTTCTGCTTTTTCTGAAACATCTCCTTCTATTTTTTTATCTTCTATTTTTTCAAAATCTGATTTCATAACCTCTGGATTTAGTTGAATGAAATTCCAGGGATATTCTAATAATTTAATTTCGCTTTTTTCACTTTTTATATTCTCTTTTATTTTTGTAAGGAATTTATAAAAATCACCTTCCCAGAATTTTTCAAGTGTTTCCTTTTTCAAAAGTCCATAAATAATTTCTCCACTTTCAGAAATAAAAATTTTTTCATCATTTATATCAATTTTTTCTTCAATAAGTGCTTTTCCATTTATAACAAGAAGGTCTTCTTTAAGGAAATTTTCATCATTAACAGGTAAATTGAACTTAACTTTTGTTAAAGGAGCAATATAATCTCTTACCCAGAGACATTTTTCCCCTTCAATATTTTTTTCAAGTCGTTCAAATAAACTGTAATAACCACATCTTAATTCAAAAGTATTTTTTATAAAACATAATGGTAATAAGTTTTGCCATTTCTCATCTTCGTATATAAGGACTTTCATTTTTCCTCCTTTTGTACCATACAACTTAAAATAGCAGTTGTTTTTACAATATCATCAACTTTTGCACCTCTTGATAGGTCACTTACTGGTTTTGAAAATCCCTGTAAAATAGGTCCAAGTGCTTCTGCTTTTGCCAGGTATTGAGTTAGTTTATATGAAATATTACCTGCATTTAAGTCAGGGAATATTAAAACATTTGCTTTTCCTGCTACTTCTGATGGTTCCTTTACTTTTCTTTCTGCTACCTTCGGAACAATTGCTGTGTCTGCCTGAAATTCTCCATCAAAGAGGTATTTTTTATTCTTCTCTTTTGCTATTTCAACTGCTTTCTGAACCTTTTCAACCATTGGATGTGAAGCAGAGCCCTTTGTTGAAAAAGAAAGAAAGGCAACTTTTGCTTTCTCTCCAATTAAACTTTCAAAACTTCCAGCAGTTGAAATTCCAATGTCAGCAAGTTGTTCAGAATTCGGGTCAATGTTTACAGCACAATCAGCATAAAAGTAAATTTTCTCATCAGGTAAAACCATTATAAAAAAACTTGATGGAGTTAAAATTCCTTCTTTATAACCAACAGTTAAGGAAGCCGACTGAATAACAGAAGCAGTTGTATTTACTGCTCCTGCAACCATAAGGTCAACTTTTCCTGAAACAAGCATCATACCACCAAAAATTAAATTCTTCTTAACAAGACGGGAAGCAATTGATAATTTAACATTCTTTCTCCTCTCACAATAAAGTTTTACAAATTCGTCAAGATAGCCACTTTTCTCAATATCAACAATTTCAATCCCCTCAGGAGAAAGAGATAAAGAATTGAATTTTTCCTTTATAATATCTAAATTTCCAATAAGAACAGGTTCTGCAATTGCCTCTTTTTTTAATTTGTAAGCACTTTCAACAATTCGTTCTTCTTCTCCTTCAGGGAAAACAACTTTTCTTTTATTTTCTTTTGCCTTTTTTATAAATTTTTCTACTATGTCCATTTTAACCTCTGAATTTTTTTAAAAAGGACTTTAGAATAACTTTTTATTTATTTTCTTTTCTGCCTCTTCTACAAATTTGTAATAATCTATTCTTTTTAATTCAGATGCTGCTTCCTCATCAAGAATTGCTGTTACTCCCGGGTGCAGTTGTAATGCAGAAGCAGTTATTATAGAAGTTATAGGTCCTTCAATTGCTTTTGCAACAACTTCTGCTTTTTTCTTTCCATTTGCAAGGAGTATTATTTCTTTTGCTTCAAGAATTGTTCCAATCCCCATTGAAAGAGCAAATCTTGGAACTTCTTCTTCACTTTCAAAAAATCTGGAATTGTCTTTTATTGTCTGTTCATCCAGAGCAACAAGTCGTGTTCTTGAATTAAGAGAAGAGCCAGGTTCATTAAAAGCAATATGTCCATCTCCTCCAATACCAAGAACCTGTATATCTATTCCACCTGCATTTTTTATTTTCTCTTCATATTCTTTACAATACTCTTCTATTTTTTCAAGCGGAACTGTCCCATCAGGAACAAATGTATTTTCTTTCTTTATATTTATTCCATCAAAAAGATTTTCATTCATAAAGTATCTATAACTTTGAGGATGGTCTGGAGAAAGACCATAATACTCATCAAGATTGAAAGTTGTAACCTGTGAAAAATCAAGTCCTTCTTCTTTATGCATCCTGACAAGTTCCTGATAAAGACCAACAGGGGTGCTACCTGTTGCAAGTCCAAGAACACAATTCGGTTTTTTTCTCACAAGGTCTGCTACTATTTTTGCGGCTTCTTTACTCATCTCCTCATAATTACTCTTCACTATTACTCTCATTTTCTCCTCCTTTTTCAACCTCACCCAATTGTTTTAATCCAAGGTTTATTTTTTTCTCATCAGGGTTCACTTCAAGAACCATAACTTCTATTTTCTGCCCTTTTCTCAAAATCTCAGAAGGATGTTTTACTGGTTTATCAGAAATGTTTGAGATATGAAGAAGTCCATCTATCCCTTTTTCAATTTCAACAAAAGCACCAAAATCGGTTATGTTATAAACTTTACCTTTAACAACACTTCCAACTTTATATTTTCTTGCTATTTCTGGCCAGGGATTTGGTTCAAGTTGCTTTAAACTGAAAGAAATTTTTTGCTCATCTTTTTTTATATCAATAACTTTTACTTTTATAGTATCTCCCATTGCAACAACTTCAGATGGATGTTTTATTCTTCCTGTCCAGGAAAGTTCTGAAATGTGAAGAAGTCCCTCAACTCCCTCTTCAAGTTTTATAAAAGCGCCATAGTCAGTTATATTAACAACTTTACCTTCAACAACCGAACCAACAGGATATTTTTCCTCAATGTTTTCCCAGGGATTTGGTGTTTTCTGTTTCAATCCAAATGAAACAACCTGCTTTTCAAGGTCAACATCAATAACAACAACTTCAACTTTCTCCCCAATACCAAAGAGTTGAGAGGGATGGCTTATTCTTCCCCAACTCATATCATTTATATGAAGAAGTCCAACTATACCGTGGTCAATTTCTATAAAAGCACCGTAATCAACTATATTCTTTACAATTCCTGAAACAATCTGATTTTTTTCAAGTTTTTTCAAAAATTCAATTTTTTCTTTTTCTCGTATTTCTTCAAGATACTTTTTTCTGGAAACAACAACATTTTTCCTGAGAGAATCACATTTTATAATTTTGAAAAATGATTTCATTCCTATATATTCAGAAGGGTTTGTAATTGGTTTTAAATCGGTCTGTGAACTTGGCAGGAAAGCAGTAACACCTATATCAACTCTGAAACCGCCTTTAACTCTTTTAAATATTATCCCTTCAATAGGTTTTTCCTCATTAAAAATTCTTTCAACATTTTCCCAGTTTAAAATAATATCTGCTTTCTCCTTTGAAAGAGGGATAAGTCCATTTGAGTCAGGGTCAAGTGATTCAACAACAATTTGAACTTCCATCCCTTCTTTCACATTATCCTTTTGTCCCTTAAATTCTTCTCTTGGAGCAACACCTTCTGATTTGTATCCAATATCAATTATTACTTCATCATTTGTGAGACGAACAACTGTTCCTTTTATAAGAGAACCTGGTTTGAAACTTGCTATTTTCTCCTCAAGTAACCTGCTGACTTCATTAGTCATTTACTCCACCTCCTTAAAATTATTTTTCTTCAAATACTCAATCACATCTTTTATAAATTCTTCAGGAGTTGATGTTCCTGAAACAATCCCGATTGAATTAAATTTATAAATATCTATTTTATCAAATTCTTCCATTTTTTCAATATGAAAACTTTTTTTATTTCTCAATTTACATAATTCATATAACTTTGTTGTGTTTGAACTATTTTTACCACCAAGAACAAAAACTGCATCTACTTTCTTACTTATTTCTTTTGCCTGTTTCTGTCTGTTTTCTGTAACTTTGCAGATAGTATTATAAACTCTTATTTCTTTGCTTTCAATTTTTCCAGCTAAATATCTAACAAACTCGTAGAACTTTTCAAAAGATAATGTTGTCTGTCCTACTATAGCAACTTTCTCAAATTTCTTTTTGAAATCTATTCCCTTCCCATCAAAAACAAAAACATTATCTCCATATTCTTTTAAAGCCATAACTTCTGGATGAGTTTTATTACCTATAATTATAATTGAAAAATTTTCTCTGTCCAGTTTTTCTATTAAATGATGAACTTTTTTAACATAGGGGCAGGTCGCATCATATATTTCTATCCTTTTTTCTTTAAGTTTTTTTATTTTGGAAGGAGACAAACCGTGTGACCTTATTATAAAAGGACCTTTTTTAATTTCTTTCTCTTCTTTATAAACCTTCAACCCCTTTTTAATAAGTTTCTCCATAACAACTGGATTATGAACTATATCTCCTATGCTTACCAGATTTTTATTTTTCTTAAGAATTTTTTCTGCCATTTTAACAGCCCTTCTAACTCCAAAACAAAAACCGATATCCCTGGCTATTATTATCTTTTTCATTTAAGTTCTTTTATCAAATTCATTATTCTGTTTGCCTGATTGAGGTAATTATTACTTTCAACTTTAACAGGTGGTCCAAAAACAACCTTTACTTTCGCTGGTTTTATAAATTTCCCTCCAACCGCAAGGGCTTTCTCAGTCCCTTTAATCTTTACAGGTATTACAGGCACACCTGTTTTATATGCAAGAAATGCAACCCCCTTTTTTGGTATTTTAACTTCTCCTTTCGGGTTTCTTGTTCCTTCAGGGAAAATTACAAGCCCTTCCCCATTCTTTAAAATTTCCAGCCCTTTTCTTATAGAAATTGAATATTCTTTTTCCCTCTCAATTGGTATTGCTCCATAAATTTTTATGAGGAAGTTTAGAACAGGGATTTTATAAAGTGACGATTTGGCAAGATAACGCAACTTTCTTGGAGAAGCAACACCAATAACTGGAGGGTCAAGATAACTTAAATGGTTTGAAGCAATTATAAATCCACCTTTTTTGGGAATATATTTTTTCCCTTTAACCTCCCAGTTAAAGAAAATTTTAAAAAGAATTATTCCAAGTATTTTCGCTGCTATATAAAAAATTTTTTTCATTCTAATGCTCTGCCTACCTTTTTCAAAATTTCTCTATAGAGAGATGTCTTTCTTACATTTTTTAAATCAGGGTCTTTTTCCATATATTTAAAGTCCTTATAGCCAAGATTTATAGCATATTTTAACCATTTTGCACTTTTTTCTACATCTCCCAGAATAGAATAATCACAGGCAAGGTTATAATAAGCAATGGGGTTATAAGGAGAAATTTCAATAATTTTTTTATCAACTTCCATTGCTTTTTCATATTGCCCAAGTTCTGAATAAATAATTGAGAGAATTAAAAGAACTTCATAATAGTCCTTTTTCTTTTTAAGAACTCTCTCATAAAAATTTTTTTTGAAAATCAGATTTTCTTTTTTCTCTTTTTTCATTTGAATACTATTTTTAAAATTATTGAAATAACCAGAAGAGAAGAAAACAAAATAAGTTTCTTCCTGTATCTCTTCCCAATCTCAATCTTTCTTGTAAAGTAAAACCCAATACCTGAATAAACAACCATACCTGAAATAAAACCAAATAAAACTGCCAGTAATCTTTCCATTATTTCTCCAGTATATCAGAAAGAAGTGTAATTGCAACAACTTTTGATTTCAAAACTTTAATTTTTCTTCTATTTGGCACAATACCGTCTTTCTTTACCATCATAAGATATTCGTGTTTACTTAAAGATGTCTCGCCGATATCAAAAGCATCTGCGTTATTAAGAATATAATAAATATCATCTTCTTCTTTCAATGTCCCAATATAAACCCACGAAGTGGATGTATCAATTACTACCTTTTCATTTTTATAACTTTTATCCATAAGTTATTTTTCTATTATTATTGTAACAGGTCCATCATTATGTATTTGAACAAGCATTTTCTTCCCGAATTCACCACATAAAGGGTTTACTCCCCTTTTCTTCATTTCCTCAACAAACATTTCAAAAAGATTTTTTGCTTTTGAAAATTCTTCTGCTTTTGTGAAATCAGGTCTGTTAGAATGGGAAACATCTCCATAAAGAGTAAATTGAGGAACAACCATTATCTCACCTTTGATTTTTTCTATTGAATAATTCATCTTCCCATTTTCATCTTCAAAAATTCTCAAATTATATATTTTGTCCACAATATATTTTATCTCCCTTTCTCCATCATTTTTCTTAAATCCAGCAAGGACAACAACCCCCTTTCCAATCTCCCCTCTATAATTTTCTTCAACAAATAGAGATGCTCTTTTAACTCTCTGAACAACCACTTTCATTTTCACGAACCGAGCAAAGCCATCAATTTCTTTCCGTATTCAATATAAGTTTTGTAAGTTATTTCTGCATCTCCAACTTTTCCTTCATGGACAACACTTGCAATGTGTGGTTCAATGGAAACAAAACCATCATATCCAGAATTTTTAAGGTCTGTAAGAATCTCTTTTACTTTTGATGCACCTTCCCCCGGAAATGTTGCTCCACTTTTATCTGCCTTGTAATCTTTAATATGAACATATTTTATATATGACTTAATTTTTATATAAAAATCCCAGGTATCCATACCTGTATGTGGTATCACATTCCCTGTATCAAAAAGAAGAACAAAAGCAGGAGAGTTAACTTCATTAAGTAATCTTAAAGAATTTTCAGGAGAAAGGCCTCCCCATCCACTACAATTTTCATGAGCAAGAATTACTCCTCCATCTTCAGCAATTTTAGCAAGTTCTTTCATCCTTCTTATAACTTCTTCTGCCCATTTTTCCTCTGGCCATGGGTTTTCATCATCATTGGGCCAGGACATAACTCTTATAAATTTTGTGTTGAATTTTTTCATTCTTGGAATAGCCCTTTTAAGTTCATCAATATCCTTCTGGAAATCGCCTGAAATTCTTGTTGCCCAGTTTGCAATACAACTTGAAAAACAGGAAACTTTTAGCCCACTTTCATTGACCTTTCTGTAAACTTCTTCAAACTTTTCATCACTCATCATTGTCAGATTTTCTCCATCAACATTTCTCAATTCCATATATTCCCATCCCAGTTCTTTATGCGCTTTTATTTGCATTTCAATTGCCTGTCCTGCTTCATCACTTATTCCTGAAAACTTCATTTTCCCCTCCTCTCGTTTATATGTCTGTAAATCTGAGTATTTAGAAAATCTTCATTGAAAAAAATC
>CAZRDZ010000040.1:0-8224 GCA_964599135.1 uncultured bacterium | reverse complement strand
TGTTGAATATAAAACAGGGAAAGTTGTTATTTTTAATAAAGGTAAATTGATACCTACTGTTGTTGCCTCCTGCGCAATACCCGGACTTATAACACCTGTTGAAATTAATGGAAAGAAATATATAGATGGTGGAGTTGCAAGTACTGTTCCTGTTATATCAAATTACATTTTAGGTGGTGAAATTGTTATATGTGTGGAAAATGAGTCATCTCTTTCAAAAACACAACCTCTTAATGCTTTTAATGTTTTACTCCAGGCAGAGAAGATTAAAAACAGATACACAACTCTACTGGAAGGAAGTTGTGCTGATTTGAAAATAGAAGTAAATCTTGAAGGAGTTGAATGGTTTAATTTTTCTCAATTTAAAAGATGTGTTAAAGAAGGGGAAAAAATTGCTGAAAAAGTCCTTCCATCAGTGGAAAAAATCCTTTATGAAAGAAAAGATGAATTTATTGAAATAAGAAAGAAGTTTATTAATAGAATAGAGGATAAATTTTCAACGGAATCTTCTATGTAGCCAGGTAAACCACTGGTCAGGATTTTTCCTGATATAGTGTTCCACTCTTTTCATAAAAAAAGCACTCATATTTTCTATATCTTTTCTGGTATCAGAGGTGAAATTGAATTTGTATGGACCTTCAATAACAACTTTATGTTTTCCATTTTTTATTCTGTAAGTAAATATTCCAACAACAGGGCATTTATATTTCCTTGCAAAAACACCTGCTCCAACAGGGGTAAAAACTTTTTCTCCAAAAAAATCTACTTCAACTCCATTTCCAGCATGCTGGTCAAGATAAAAGCAAACAATTCCCCCTTTTCTAATCCATTTCTTTGAATAATCAATGGCTTCTTTCAAATTCCATTTTGTAACAAAAGGGACTTTCAATTGTTTCAAAAGACGGTTGTTAAATCTTGAAAGATAGATATTGTTTGAGTGTCTCACAATCATACTTATTGGATATCCTTTTTTAGCAAGAAAAGTTTGCATAATAGGGAAATTACCTAAATGACAACATACTCCAACCACTCCTTTCTTTTCACTCAACGCCTTTTTTAAATTTTCCTCTCCTTCTACTATCAACATTTTTTGATATTCAGAAAATGGTATTTTTGTGATTTTTATAAGTTCAAGAAAATTTAAAATAATTTGAGAAAAAAAATGTCTTGCTATTTTCTCTTTTTCTTCTTTTGTCAATTCATCTTTAAATGCAATGTTAAGGTTTTTAATAATTCTTTTTCTGCTTTTTCTCATAACAAAAAAAGCAAAATTTCCCCACAGGATGCTTATGTATTTATAATAAATTGATGGTAAAAACTTTGAAAGATAGTAAACCTGCAGAAATAAATAATAAATAATAACCCTGAAAATTTCTTTCTTTAAATTTTTATTTTTTCTCATTTCCTTTCCTTTTACCCGTCAGATAATTATAATACATAATGTAAAATAATGAAAAAATTAATTATATTTCCATTTTCTTTTCATGGTAAGACAGAATTTGTTTTGAAGAATTATTTAGATGTAGATACTCTATTTGTTTATCCAAATTTTTCAAAAATAAAAGAAGTTAAAAAATTATATTCAAAAATAGTAAAAAATTGTCTGCTTCCTGAAATTAAAACAGTAAAATCACTTGCCCTTCAGATTATTGAGGAAAACTCTGAAAAAAAAATTGTTAATGAACTTCAGAGATATTTAATTATTCTCAAACTTATAAAAGAATCTGGAAGGTATGAAGGAATTTCAATAATTGGAATAGGGGAGGGGATAAACAATTTGATAAAGGACATAAAAACATCATTTGAAGAAGAAGCAGATTATGAAAAACTAAAAGATTATGTTGAAAAGTATCCCTGGAAATTTGAAAAAAACAAAGAGGACCTTCTTTTTGCCATTGAAATTATAAAAAAATATCAGGATTATTTAGAAGAAGAAAATTTACTTGACATTGATGATATTTACAGAGAAGCAGAAAAATATACTATGAAAATTGAAGGAAAAAGGTTAATAATAGAAAATTTTTATGAGATTTTACCCTCTCAAAGAAATTTTTTTGCATCTTTAATAAAACATTTTCCAGATGTAATTTTTACTTTCTCTTATGATAAAAATATCTCTCCAGATGTTAAGGAAATGATTCTTGATAAAACATTAAATTTTATAAAAAATGTAGAAAGATGGGAACTGGTTGAAGTTAAGTGTGAAAAAAGAAATTTAGATATAGAATGTTATAATTTTCCCTCTCAGGATGAAGAAGTAAAAGGAATTGTAAAATTAATTGGAAAGTATCTGAAAGAAAATCCTTCATTAAAACTTGATGATTTTTCTATTATCTGTCCTGATATGCCAGGTTATAGAGAAACTATATCCAGAATTTTTAAAAGATATGAAATTCCATCTGAACTTATTCCAGGATTTGCTTTAAATAACGAACCAGGCATTATTTCACTCCTGGAAATATTGATATTTGTTCAGTCCTATGATTGGAAAACGCTTATGAGTATTTTAACTTCACCATATTTTAAAAATATAAAATTAAAAGATGTTAAAAAATTTTCTTCTTATACAAGAGAGAAATATGAAGGTATAGGGTTTACAGAGGATGACTTTAAAAAAAATAATAATCCTGCTTTAATACCTGTTAAAGAATGTGCTGAAATTTTAGATGTTAAAATTGATACTGTAAAAAACTGGGGAGAAAGATTATTAAAAGTATCTGAAAAATTGAAATGGGAAGTTCCTGATGTTGAAGTGAAAAATAAGTTTTATAAAGTTGTTGAAGGATTAAATCAGGATTTTTATGTTTCATCATCAGAATTTTTAAATATATTGAAAAAGGCACTTCAATTTGAAGAAGTAGAACAGGCAAGAGGAGAGGGTTTGAGGATTTCAGGTGTTATTGAAAGCACAGGGATAGAGAAAAAAATTTCTTTTGTTCCGGGAGTGACTGAAGAAAATTTCCCAAATGCTCCAAAATTACAGGAAATATTTATACCTGATAGATTAAAAGAGGAGATGGGGCTTTCTGATTATAAATTAAGGATTGCAAGAGACCGACTTGATATGCATAGAATAATAAATGAGAATGAAAAGGTAATTTTCACTTATCCGTCAAAAATTGAAGGTAGAAATCAGATGAAATCAATTTTCCTTTTTAACTTCCCTGATAAAACAATTAGTGGGGATATTGCAGATTATAAAACAGGAGAGATTTTTAAATTTAATTTTTCAATGGATAAGTTTTACAGGAAATTTTTAATTTCTAAAGAAGGTAAGAATAAAATTAAGATGGGAGTTACACAACTGGAAAAATTTCTTAAATGTCCATACAAGTTTTATCTGGAACTTGTAGAAGAAATAAAACCATATAAAGCGCCTGAAATTGAAGAATCTTCAAGAATCTGGGGAAATATGATACATCAAATTATGAAAGAAATTTTTAAAGAATTTGAAGGGAAAATTTTTAAAAAAGAAGATGTTAAGGATGTTGTTAAAACTTTTGCAGAGAAAATAGAAAAGGGAATTCTGGAGAGTAAAGAAATTTCTTCTTTCTATAAAGATATTATGAGAATAAGAGCGAAAGAAGTTATAGCAAAATTTGAAAGGATTATTGAAAAACATACAGGTAATAAAATTGTATCTGTTGAAAAAGAAATAATATATGAAGGTAAAAACTTTATATTGAAGGGGATTATTGATAGGATTGAAGAAAACGAAAACGGAATTTACATAATTGATATTAAGACAGGAACTTCTTCTCTTCCATCATTTACGGAAAATGATTTTTTTAATAAAGGCAATATCCAGATTCC
The DNA here is from genome assembly GCA_964599135.1 of uncultured bacterium. Lineage (GTDB taxonomy): Bacteria > Ratteibacteria > UBA8468 > B48-G9 > JAFGKM01 > JAGGVW01. The sequence goes on along the minus strand of CAZRDZ010000040.1, from coordinate 4,411 downwards.
TTCTTATATGTGGATGTATAAAAATAAATTCAAGATTGAGAAAGAAATTTATGGAGCAATCTGGAATTTCAGTTTTAAAGAATTTGAGAGTAAGAAAATGGAAGAAAAAATTTATGAACAAAAAAGAAGAAAAATTGATTATTTTGATTGTGTTGGTGAATTTTTTGAAAATATTTTTGAGAAAATGATTAAAGGGGAAATAGATTTTCAACCAGAAGAAAATCAGTCCTGTTTTTATTGTGAATATAAAACCCAGTGTCCAAATGAATAAGAAAAAATATTTTTCTGCAAAAATAATTGAGGCATCTGCTGGAACAGGGAAAACCAGATATATAACAGATGAAATTTTCAGAATTTATGAAAGATATAAAACCCCAGAAATTTTGAAAAGAGTTCTTGCTATAACATTTTCTGAAAAAGCAGCAATTGAAATGAAAGAAAGATTTTTGAAAAAGATTTTTGATGAAGTTTACGAAAATCTTGATATAAAAGAAAGAGTTGAACTTGAAAATGTCCTTCTGAAACTTCAGATTTCAACCATTCACTCCTATTGTCAAACACTTTTGAGGAGATTCCATTTTTTATCAGATATTGACCCTTATTTTGAAATTATTGAAAAAGGTATAAGTGGAGTGCTTTTCAATAAAGCAATTTATAGAGTTTTGAAGACAGAAGGAGGTAAAAATAATTTTAAAGAGATTTCAAAAAGATTTAAGTTAAACCATTTCAAAAAGGTCTTACTTTCTTTTCTTAATTTACATCCTCAAATTTTTCTTGGTAAAGCAGATGGAGAAATAACAGGAAAATTAAAATTACTTTACGATGAGATTTCAAAACACCATTCTATTTTAAAAAAAGAGTTTTCTTACCTTGATTTTGATGACCTTGAAAAAATAACTTATGAAGTTCTGGAGAAAAATCCTGATGCTTTGATAATACTTGAGGATTTTGATGAAAATGTGAATTTTGTTTTTATTGATGAATTTCAGGATACAAATCTTTTACAATGGGAAATTGTAAAGAAGTTAATTGAAGAGTGGCTTTCTGGTTATGGAGCAAAGGCAGAGAGTGGGGAAGAGTTTGGGATTGTAATAGTAGGTGATAGAAAACAGTCAATTTATAGATTTAGAGGAGCAGAATCAAAATTGTTTGATGAAGCGAAAAAGACATTATCAAATTATCTTGAGGAAAAAGTTTTAACAAAAAATTATAGAAGTAGCGGGAAGATAATAGATTTCGTTAATGATGTTTTTGATAAAAAAAGTCCCTGGGATACACAGAAACTTGTTGTATCAGAAAAATACAAGAAACTGCCATCAAAAATAGAGATAAATATTTTTACAGGAGAAGATGATGAAGAATTGAAGAAGAAAGAATATGAGTGGGTATGTAAGAAGATTTTAAAAATGATTGAAAATAAAATACCCGTTTTTGAAGATGGAAAAGAAAGACCTGTAGAATTCAGGGATATTGCAATTCTTATGAGGAAAAGAAAAGGTAAATTTTTCAAAATGATGGAAACTTTACTTACAGATTATGGTATACCTTATGTTATTATAGGAGGGGTTGGTTTTTATCAGGAAGAGGAAATTATTATGCTTCTTTCTTTATTTTTTGCTCTTGTTGACCCTTCAGATAAGTTTTCTCTCTGGAATATAAAAAATTCTATTCTGGAAATGGATGATGAAGAAATTGAAAAATGGAGGAAAATTCTTGGAAAGATAAGTATAATTGAAGTAATTGAAAAAATTTTTGATGAAAAAAATATATGGGAGAAATTAAGTATTCAGCAAAGAGCAAATTGTGAAAAGTTTTTGATGCTTTTGAACCAGCAAAGAAAATTACCGCTTTTTCAGATTGCACAGAACTTGAGGGAAATAGCAGAGAAATTTGAAGAGCCAAAGGCAGATATATTCTCTATACATCAAAATGCAGTTAAAGTAAATACAGTTCATAGTTCAAAAGGACTTGAGTTTCCCTGTGTTTTTTTGATTAATCTTGAAGATGGGGGTGGGAATACAAAAAGAAATGATATTGTTTATGTAAAAGAAGAAGGGAATGACTGTTACGGTTATTCATTGTCATTTGAAGGGGAAGAATTTAAAAAAATATTTAAGAAAGATAATCAGGAGGAAGAAGAGAGATTACTTTATGTTGCTCTTACAAGAGCATCTCAATATCTTTTTATTTCTGGTTTGAAAAAAGAGAAAAGAAATGGATTATGGATAAATATGATTGATAAATTCAGTCAGGAGTTTAAAGCAGAGGAAATACCAGAAAGAATTAAAAAAATTGAAAGAAAGGAAGAAAAAGTTGAAAGTAGAATAGAAATTCCTGTTGATTTTATTAAACTGGTTTCATATACAGAGGAAAAAAGTTCTTTTAAAGAAACAGAAAAAACAGAAATGGGAGTTATTATACATAAAGTTCTTCAGGAAATTTCTGAAGGTAAAATCAGTTTCACAAAAGAAAACTTTTATAAAAGAACTGAATTTTATATTAAAAAAAGGATGCATAACTGGAAAAAACAGATGAAAGAAGTCAAAAATATAATTGATAAGATTGAAGAAAATAAAGAGATTAAAGAAGTTATTTTTAAAAAAGGATTTGTGGAATTACCTTTTCTTTATACAGAAAATGATGGTAAAATTTTTGAAGGCAGGATTGATAAAGTTATTGTTGAAGGAGAAAAAGGGAAAATATACGACTATAAACTTAGAGTTAGAGAAAGTGATATGAGTGACTATAAAAGACAACTTTCAATATATGAGAAAGCAGTGAAAAAAATTTTTAATGTAAAAGAAACTGAAAAATTTATTGTTTCTCTTGAAGAAGGGAAGATATATAAAGTTTAATGAATTATAAAAGTGATTTGTTGAAACTTTAAATGAGGAGAGAATATGGTCAAAGAAATAATAAAAAAAATAAAAAAGAAAGAAATAAAAGTTGGAGTTATCGGTCTTGGGTATGTTGGGCTTCCTGTTGTCTTAAGATTTGCAAATGCTGGTTTTAAAATTGTTGGTTTTGATATAGATAAAGAAAAAGTTGAAAAAGTAAATAAGGGGATTTCATATATAACATATATCCCTTCAGAAGATATTAAAAAAATATTACCATCTTTTTCTGCCACGACAGATATGGGAAAACTTAAAGATGTAGATGCAATAATAATATGTGTTCCAACTCCTCTTGATAAACATAAACAACCAGACCTTAAATATCTTGAAAAAACATCTCTTGATATATCAGAAAATTTAAGAAAAGGGCATATTATTTCTCTTGAATCAACCACCTATCCAGGAACAACAAGAGAAATTTTTTATACCAGATTTGAAAAAAAAGGACTTAAAGCAGGAAGAGATTACTTTCTTGTTTATTCACCAGAGAGAGAAAATCCAGGAATACCTCCTTTTGAAGGGCGAAAAATCCCCAAGGTTGTGGGAGGAATTACAGAAAATTGCTTAAAGGCAGGAGTTGCTCTATATTCTCAGGTGATAGAGAAAGTCATTCCTGTTTCATCTACAGAGGTGGCTGAGGCAACGAAATTACTTGAAAATATTTATAGAGCAGTCAATATTGCTCTTGTCAATGAATTGAAAATTATTTTTGAAAAAATGGGAGTGAATATATGGGAAGTTATTGAAGCAGCGAAAACAAAACCATTTGGTTTCCATCCATTTTACCCGGGACCAGGACTTGGAGGGCATTGTATTCCAATTGACCCATTTTATCTAACCTGGAAAGCAAAAGAATTTGATTTTTCAACAAGATTTATTGAACTTGCTGGAGAAATTAATACAAATATGCCTTATTATGTTGTTGATAAAACCATTGAAATTTTAAGTAAAAGGGGCATCTCAATAAAGAATGGTAAAATTCTTCTTATAGGAATGGCATATAAAAAGGATGTTGATGATGTTAGAGAATCACCAGGAATTAAAATTTTTAAAATTCTTAAAGAGAGAGGTTTTAAAAAAGTGGATTATTATGACCCTTATGTGAAAGAAGTGAAGAAAACAAGACAGTTTCCTCACAGAATTAAATCAATCCCATTTTCAATTTCCAGAATTAAAAAATATAATGCAGGTATTATTATCACAGACCACTCAAATGTGGATTATGAATTACTTTCAAAAATAATACCTGTAATTATTGATACAAGAAATGTCTATAAAAAGAAAAAAAAGAATGTATTTATAATTTAAATTAATCAAAAATTTTCCCCTGTAAAAATCCACAGAGGTTGACTTTTAAGGTTGAAAAACATATAATTGTGTTATGAAAAAAAGCGAAAAAATAATATTATCTTTTTTACTTTTGATTTTAATTGGACTCATTGGTTTTCTTGAATATATCAGGATTGAAAAGAAGTTAAAAGGTAGAAATACTGGTTTTGTTTATTTTCTTAAAA
>CAZRDZ010000039.1:0-8240 GCA_964599135.1 uncultured bacterium | reverse complement strand
TGGAAAAAATATAAAGAAAGAATTAATAGAAACAAAAAATATATAAAAATAAAACTTTCAGATATACAGATTTTACCTTACGGGAAAACTTCTTTTGGGTATGTCTATGTTGCATTTTTTAAACAGGATTACAATTCAAGTAATTTTTCAAGTAAAATATATAAAATACTTTATTTTGTAAAAAGAAAAGATGAATGGAAAGTCATTTCTGAAAATGTAATAAAATGAATATATATCCAGATTTCAAACAGTTTGAGAAACTTAGTAAAAAATACAATATCATCCCTGTGTGCAGAGAAATTATCGGAGATATTGAAACACCTGTTTCTGCCTTTATGAAATTGAAAAGTGGTGTTTATAACTTTCTCCTTGAAAGTGCAGAACAGGAAGAAAAAACAGGCAGATATTCTTTTATAGGAACAAATCCAGAATTGATTATAAAAGGGAAAAATAAAAAAGTTGAAATATATAACAATAGAACAGGAGAAAAAAAAGTAATAAAAGAGGTAAAACCGCTGAAAGTAATTGAAACATATTTAAAAAAATTCAAATCTCCCCCCATTCCACAATTTCCTCCTTTTACAGGAGGATTTATTGGCTTTGTTTCTTATGATTTTGTAAGATTGATAGAAAATTTGCCATCCAGAGCACAGGATGATTTAAACACGATTGATTTTGCTTTTATGCTTACAAAAGAAATAATAATATTTGACCATTTTAAAAGGAAAATTTTAATTGTAAGTAATTTACACATTGATAAAAAAACTTCATTGAAAACTATATACAGAGAAGGAATAAAAAAACTGGAGGAATTGAAAGAAAAGATTGAAAGTCCTCTTTATATAGTAGAACCGCTGGGTAAAAACAAAAGAAAAAAACAGTTCAGAAGCAATTTCTCCAAGAAAAATTTTATAAAAAAAGTTGAGAAAATAAAAAAATACATAAAAGAAGGAGATATAATACAGTGTGTTATTTCTCAGAGATGGGAGAAAAAGATTGATACAGAACCATTGAATATATACAGAGTTTTAAGAATGATTAATCCTTCTCCTTATATGTTTTTCTTACAAATAGAGAATATAAATCTGATTGGTTCTTCTCCTGAAATCCTTGTAAAACTTGAAGGGAAAAAAGCAACTGTAAGACCAATAGCAGGAACGAGAAAAAGAGGAAAAGATGAGAAAGAAGAGAAAAAACTTGAAACAGACCTGATTAATGACGAAAAAGAAAAAGCAGAACACATAATGCTTGTTGACCTGGGAAGAAATGACCTTGGTAAAGTTTGTATTCCTGGAAGTGTAAAGGTAAATGAATTGATGAAAATAGAAAAATATTCTCATGTAATGCATCTTGTTTCAAATGTTGAAGGGATATTAAAAAAAGGGAAAACACCTGTTGACCTTCTTTCTTCAACTTTTCCTGCTGGAACCGTAACGGGTGCTCCTAAAATAAGGGCAATGGAAATCATAGAAGAAATTGAGCCAACAAGAAGAGGACCATATGCAGGAGCAGTAGGGTATTTCAGTTTTGAAAATAATATGGATTTCTGCATTACTATAAGAACAATTATTATTACAAAAGAAAAAATTTACATACAGGCAGGAGCAGGAATTGTGTCTGATTCTGTCCCTGAAAAGGAATACAAAGAAACAATAAATAAAGCAAGAGGACCGATGGATGCCTGTAAACTTGCAGGAGAAATACTATGATTTTATTGATAGATAATTATGATTCTTTTGTTTATAATCTCTATCAATATGTGGGAGAATATGGAAAAAAAGTTATAGTTTATAGAAATAATCAAATTACAATTGAAAAAATAAAAAAATTAAATCCAGAAAAAATAATAATATCCCCGGGACCAGGAAGACCTGAAAATTCAGGAATTTCCTGTGAAGTAATTGAAAAATTTTCTGGTAAAATACCAATTTTAGGTGTATGTCTTGGACATCAGTGTATTGGGTATGTCTTTGGGGGAAAAATCGTTGGGGCAAAAAAACTGATGCATGGGAAAACATCTTTAATATATCACTCTGGAAAAAATATCTACAAAGGACTTAAAAATCCTTTTATAGCAACAAGGTATCACTCTCTTGTTATAGAAAAAAAATCAATCCCTTCTGTCCTTAAAGTGGAAGCAAAAAGTGAGGATGGAGAAATAATGGGAATTAAACACAAAAAATATAAAGTTTATGGAGTTCAATTTCATCCTGAATCAATACTCACAGAAAGTGGGAAAAAACTTATAAAGAACTTCCTCAATATTTAGAACCCGGTTCTGATTCAATATATCTGGTAGCAAAAAAGGCAGCAATTGCTCCCTCCCCACAGGCAGTTACAACCTGATATAATTGCTTTTCTATAACATCACCACAGGCAAAAACCCCTTTTTCAGATGTTTCCATCCTTTCATTCACAATCAAATATCCTGATGAGTTCGCTTCAAGTTTCCCTTTTAAAAATTCAACATTTGGTTTCTGTCCAACTGAAATAAAAACACCATCAACTTCCAATTCTTTTATTTCTCCTGTCTTTTTATTTCTTATAATAACTTTTTCAACCTTTTCTTTTCCTTTAATTTCTTCAACAATAAAAGGAACAACTGGAACTATTTTTTCATTTTTTTCAATCTGATTCTGTAAATATTTTGACCCCCTGAATTCTTCTCTTCTGTGAATTAAATAACATTTATCAGCAAATCTGGTAAGATAAGTTGCTTCTTCAAGAGCAGAATCACCACCACCAACAACTGCTATTATTTTATTTCTAAAGAAAAATCCATCACAGACAGCACAATAAGAAACACCTCTACCTGTAAATTCTTCCTCTCCTTTAACACCAAGTTTTTTTCTTGAACTTCCTGTAGCAATTATAACAACTGGTGTTTTAATTTCCTTCCCGTCTGAAAGGTATATTTTTTTTTCTTCTCCTTTTAGTTCAATATCCACAACTTCTCCTTTAATTATTTCTCCACCAAGATTTAAAAACTGCTGTTTCATCTTTTCTGCAAGTTCAACACCTGTAATACCTTCTGGAAATCCTGGATAATTCTCAATTTTCTCTGTAATAAGCATATTTCCACCGGGCATAAATCTTTCTATTATTTTTGTTTTTATTTTACTTCTCAATGAATAAATCCCTGCAGTTAAACCACCGGGACCTGCACCTATTATATATATTTCTTTTTTCATATACCTTTCCTTTTTGCTCAAACCCGGTTTGGGATAAGTTAAATTATACCTGTTTATTATTCCTTTTTAAACTTTAAAACAAAATAGTTAATAATTGTCCAAACCTGGTTTGGTCTGAAACTAACAGTTAAAAAAATTTGACAATTTATTAAGACATCTGATAAAATTTTTAACAAAATTGAAATGATAAACTAATGGTGAACCTCAGCCTTCCTCGCATAGTGCGAGAAGAAGGTGATGTCTTGAATAAACAAGACGAGGTTTACTGAATGGTTAGAAAGGAGGGTGGTTATGAGTAGATGGAAGGGTATGTGGTTGGTAATGAGTATTGTGGGTATTGTGGTTATGGCAATAACCACAGGAGCACCTGCCTACGGTGAAACTTTTTCATTCGGGATTATTGCCGATCCACACATTAACGGGAATTCAGACCATCTGGCTAAATTCAATGCTGCTGTTGATTGGATGATTGAGAATAAGGAGAGTAAGGATATTGAGCTGGTATTTGTAGTTGGAGACATTGCATGGGGCACTACCAACGGGCAGAGCAACTTAGAGATAGCAAAGGCAAAATTAGATGAACTGAACGAAGCGGGGATTCCGTATATTCCTATAATAGGCGACAATGAAGTCCAGACAGGATACGAGGAAGAGTTTAATGATGTTTTTGGAGACCAGTATACATATCTTTCTTCTATTCTGAACAACTGGAGTAAAGCCCCCACACCTGTTAACGGGATGTATCTACAAAATTTCTCTTTTGATTATAAGTACTGCCATTTTACATGTGCGGATTTTGTCTCCAGAGCACCAGGGGACGAAGGTGGAGAACTTCACGATTTTACAGGCGGTTCATGGCCGTGGTTTAAAAATGATATTAAGTACTGTTCTAAACCAAAGAAAGAAAATATAAACATTATGACTCATATCGGGATGTTTCGCACAGGAATTGGTTCAGCAGACCAGTATCTTTTTTCAAGCAGTGAAATGAGCAAGATAAAAAATTTTATTTATGGATATAGGGATTATGTCGATTCAAACTATGCAGGACATATCCATCAAAATTGGACAGCGGATGTATGGACTTTTCATGGGTGGTGGTTTTATTATCTTTACACTGCCAGAGTAACAGATGAAACATGGTATGATACAAGATGGCCTGAGAGCAATGACCAGGCACTAACTGTAAGATGGGTTACAGTAGATAATGGGGGATCAAAAATCACATATACTCAACACATTGTAGATATAGATTAATATTTAATTGCCCAAACCCGGTTTGGGCTACTAAACCGGGTTTGGGCTGAAACTTAAAATGGGAAAAATGATAGAAAATATAAAATGGCTTGGGCATTCAAGTGTTTTAATAGAAAAAGAAGGGAAATTTATTTATGTAGACCCATGGAAAATAAAAAGGGAAGAAAAGGGGGACTTAATCCTTATAACTCATTCCCATTTTGACCACTGCAGTCCAGATGATATTGAAAAAGTTAAAAAAGATGAAACAGTTATAATAGGACCATCGGATGCAGTTGCAAAAGTTAAAGGAAATATAAAAGAAATAAAACCAGGAGAAGAAGTTGACCTTGAATGGGTAAAAATTAAAGCAGTTCCTGCATACAATATAAATAAAAATTTTCATCCAAAAAGCAATAACTGGGTTGGTTATATAATTCAATTTCCTGAGCAATCAATATATATTGCAGGAGATACTGATTTTATCCCTGAAATGAGAGGACTTGAAGTTGATATTGCAATTTTACCTGTTGGAGGAACATATACTATGAATGCAGAGCAAGCAGCAGAAGCAGTAAATAATATGAAGGTAAAAGTTGCAATCCCAATACATTATGGAGATATTGTGGGAACCAGAAATGATGCTGAAAAATTTGCTTCTTCTGTAAAAAACGCTGAAGTAAAAATTCTCTCACCTGTATAAATTTTTTAAAAAATTACCTCTTTCCCTGTTTCAGCACTTTTATAAATCCCTTCAAGCATCTTTATAACTTCAAGTGATTCTTCTGGCCTTACAGGAACTTCTTTATCTTCTTTTACACATTCAAGAAAACCTTTTATTTCTTCATGATAAGGTTGAACATCAGGAAGTATTTCCATTTTCAAATCAATATTCTGTAAAACTCCTTTCCTTTCAGTCGCAAGTTTCCCATCAGGCCATCTTATTCCTGCTTCTGTTCCAAAAAGAGTTGTTGAAAAATCATCAATTTTCTCCATGTTCGCAAGGAAACTGCAAGTAAGTAGTATAGTGGCATTATTTTCAAGTTTTATAAATCCTGTCGCAAAATCTTCAACATCGTACGCATCTCTATCCCATTCTCCCCATAATCCTCTAATATCTTTTCTTTTTGCAAGTTTTGTATAAATTTCTCCTTTTACTGAATGAACTTTTGGGCAACCCATAAACCAGTAAGTTAAATCAAGTATGTGAACTCCTATATCAAACATAGGTCCTCCACCAGAAAGTTCCTTTTTTATGAATGTATCTCTTGCTGGTAGATGTCTTCTTCTCAATGCAAAAGCAATAGCATGATAAATTTCTCCAAAAACTCCATCATCAATTAGATTTTTTATAACTTTTGCTTCTTTTCTGAACCTCTGGTGCTGGGCTGCCATCAATTTTTTTCTATTTTTTTTACTTGCTTCAATCATTCCCTTTACTTCCTCCACACTTAAAGCAAGAGGTTTTTCACATATTACATGTTTTCCCGCATTTAAAGCATCAACTGTAAATTGATAGTGAAATCTATTAGGTGTGCATATATCAACTATGTCTATTTCTTCTATTTCAATTAATTTCTTATAATCATCAAAAATATATTTTATCCCTTCTTCTTCTGCATTTTTTCTTGCCATTTCCGATTTATCAGCAACAGCAATTACTTCAACATCACTTAACTTCCTCCATCCCGGAAGATGAGCCATTCTTGCTATACCACCAAAACCAATAAATCCAACACAATACTTACCACTTTTCATCTTTTCTCCTTTTTAAAAGTCAAGCCCAATTCTTACATCAACAGCAATAACTTCTTTTTCTTTTACAATCAGCGGATTTATATCCATTTCTTTTATTTCAGGGAAATCAGATACAAGTTGAGAAATCCTTAAAATTGTCTCTTTAATTTTTTCAGTATCTGCTGGTGGAATATTTCTGAAGCCCTTGAACAATTTAGATGCTTTCACCTGGTTAATCATTTCTTCTGCTTCTTTTTCAGTTACAGGAGCAAGAGAAAAAGAAACATCTTTGAAAAGTTCAACATAAATACCACCCAGTCCGAACATTATAAGATGTCCAAACTGAATATCTTTATTAACACCGACTATTACCTCTATTCCTCCTTCTATGTATTGCTGTACCTGTATTCCCTCAATTTTTGCATCCTCTTTATATTCTCTTGCAGATTTTATTATTTCTTTATAAGCATTTTCAAATTCTTCTTCTGTCTTTATTCCAACTTTAACTCCACCTGCTTCTGTTTTGTGTATTATATCAGGAGAAACAAGTTTCATAACAACAGGTGCTGACATTTTTTTGAATATTTCCTTTCCTTCTGAAATATCTTTCACAACAAAAGATGATATTGTATTAACCCCATAAAGAGAAAGAATTTCTCTTCCTTCAACATCCCCAGCAATCTTTATCCCTTTTTCTTTCATCTCCATTATTTTCTCTTTCACTTTTTCCTTATCAACTTTGAAAATTTTTATTTCTTCTTTTTCTCTTTCAAGATATTTTCTGTAATCAAACATTCTCTTAAGAGAAGAAACACATCTTTCTGGAAAAGGATAATTTGGAATTTTCCCTTCCCCTAATTTTTTTACCCCCTCTTCAATTCTTACTCCTCCCATAAAACAGCCAACCACTGTTTTATTATGCTTTTCTGAAATTTCAATTACCTTATCAGCAGTTTCTTTAACCTGTGTGACAACCTGAGGAGTGAGAATACATATTACCCCATCAACATTTTCATCAGAGAGAACAATATCTAATGCTTTACCATAATTTTCAGCATTAACATCTCCAAGAGCATCTACAGGATTATGAGTATTTGCCGCTGGTGGAAGAAATGATTTCAATTTTTTCTGTGTCTCTTCTGAAATTTCTGCAAGATGTAATCCATTTTTCTCTATTGCATCAACAGCCATAACTGAAGGACCACCTGCATTTGTAACAATCGCTATTTTATCTCCCTTTATAAGCGGCTGATATGAAAAAACTATTGCATAATCAAAAAGTTCCTCAACTGAATACGCCCTTATAACTCCTGCTTTTTTAAAAGCGGACTCAAAAGCAATGTCTGAACCAGCAATACTTCCAGTATGAGAACTTACTGCTTTACTCCCCATCTCTGTCCTTCCTGATTTTACAACTATAACTGGTTTTTTCTTTGATACATCTTTTGCCACTTCAATAAATTTTTTACCATCTTCAATCCCTTCAAGATAGAGTAAAATTACATTCGTATCAGCATCTTCACCAAATTCTTCAATTAAATCTATCTCTGAAACATCACATTTATTACCAAAACTTACAAATTTGGAAAGCCCTATATTTCCCTTTATTGCCCAGTCAAGAACTGCAGTTCCAAGAGCACCTGATTGGGTTATAAAAGCAATCTTACCTGGTTGTGGCATATCAAAAGCAAAAGAAGCATTCAGTTTATTAATAGGGTCTATTACCCCGAGGCAGTTGGGTCCAACAAGTCGCATATTGTATTTTTTAACAATCTCTTTTAAATTTTCTTCCCTTTTTTTACCTTCCTCTCCTGCCTCTTTAAAGCCAGCACTTATTACAATTAGCCCTGAAACACCTTTTTCCCCGCATTCTTCAGCAACATCACATACAAATTTTGCTGGAATAACAATAACTGCAAGTTCAACCTTTTCTTCTATTTCAGAAACATTCTTATAACATTTAAGACCAAGAATTTCGTCTGCCTTTGGATTTACAGGAAAAATTTTTCCTTTATATCCACCATCAATTATATTTTTAAGAATTTTAAACCCGAGTTTTTCAGGATTTGTTGAAGC
>CAZRDZ010000038.1:0-8532 GCA_964599135.1 uncultured bacterium | reverse complement strand
CATCAGGCCTCATAGGTAATGATTTCTGTAGTCCTAAATCATCTCCAAAATATATGATTTCAGCACCAATTTCTATCCATTTCTCAATTATTTTCAGATTGTATTCCAGAACAATTTCAATAAGTTTATCAAGTAAAGGTTCCTTTGTAGCAATATCAATCATAAAGTTTGAAAACCCTCTTAAATAATAAAGTTGCATATACATTGAACCGTGAAAAAGCCCACCGCCAGCAAGCCCACCTTCTTCTTTTATTTTTTCTATATTTTTCTTCCTTTCTTCCCAGTTAATTTCTTCTCCAAATCTGTCATATTTAAGTGGGTCAGGAATTTTAAAATTTTTCAAGTTATCCCAGTTTTTTAAAGGAGCAAGGTCATCTACAGGGGCACCAGCAAGACCTTCTTCAATATTTTCCCAGACAATTCCCCATACATCTTTAATTCTTCCTTTTCTGTAATCAGGTGGTAAATTTTCTCTTATTTTTTTATAATCACCCTTTTTGTAGTGAGGAAAGAGAGAAGGATGTGAGAGAACAACTTTTTCAAGTTCCTCTCCATATTTAAACCAGGTAGCTGGCATTAAACTTACAGAAGCAGGTATCCATTCAGGATAGTTAAAATTTATAACTTTTAAAAAATTTATTACTTCTTTTCTTTTTTCCATTTTCTTTTTCCTTCAAGTAAAGTGGTTAAACCAAAAATTTCTATAAATCCATCAGATGCTTTATGGTTAAATATATCTTTTTTTGTATATGTTGCAAGATTTTCTTCATAAAGAGAATAAGGTGATTTTCTTCCCACTACTTCACAATTCCCTTTATATAATTTTACCTTAACTTTTCCACTTACATATTTCTGTGTCTCTTCTACAAAAGCAGATAGACATTCTCTGAAATCAGAAAACCAGAGTCCATAATAGACAAGTTGAGAAAATTTAATAGAAACAATTTTTTTGAATTCCCATAATTCTTTTGAAAAAATTAATTTTTCAAGTTCACTATGAGCAGTATGTAAAATTGTTGCAGCAGGTGCTTCATATATTTCTCTTGATTTTATCCCCACAACTCTATCTTCAACCATATCAATTCTTCCCACTCCGTTTTCTCCACCTATTTTATTCAAATAATCAATAATTTTTATAGGTTTCAATTTTTTACCATTTATTCCCACAGGTATACCCTTTTCAAATTCAATTTCAATATAAGTTGGTTTATCAGGTGCTTTTTCTGGAGAAATGGTTATCTGGTATGCATCTTCTGGGGGTTCTTCCCATGGGTTTTCAAGTTTTCCGCATTCTATTGATATTCCCCATAAGTTCTCATCAATACTGTATGGTTTTTCCTTTGATACAGAAACAGGGATTTTATTTTTTTTAGCATATTCAATTTCTTCTTCTCTTGATTTAAACTCCCATTCTCTCAAAGGAGCAATTATCTTAAGTTCTGGAGCAAGATATTTAAAACTTAATTCAAATCTAACCTGGTCATTCCCTTTTCCTGTGCAACCATGAGCGACTGCATTTGCTTTCTCTTTTCTGGCTATTTTTACCATTCTTTCGGCTATTAATGGTCTTGATAAAGAAGTTGCCATCGGGTATTTATCCTGGTAGAGAGCAGATGCTTTAAGAGAAGGTAGAATATAATTCTGGACGAATTTTTCTCTCACATCTTCAAAATAAAATTTTTTTGCTCCTGTCTTTATCGCTTTTTTCTCAAGTTCATTTACTTTTATTTTCTGTCCTAAATTTGCAGTAAAAGCGATTACTTCTGCATTATATTTTTCTTTAAGATACTTTATTATTATAGAGGTATCAAGACCGCCAGAGTACGCAACAACAATTTTCATTTTTTCTCCTCCTTTTACAGGAATTTTTCTTTCTTTAATTTTTTAAACAGGTCAATTCTTCCAAGAATTATTGCTCCAAAGCCAGCAGGAACTGTAATTAAATTTAAAATAAGTTTTAAATCTGGTATTTTTGATATTAAGGTAAAAATCAAAATTCCTATGAATGTAGAGAAAAACCATGTTATTCTCTTTTCAGGAAGTTTAAAGAGAATTTTCCTTCCTACAAAAATCAGTGGAAAAACTCTTGAAATATAAAGGAATGAAATAAAAATTGAACTGACTATCAAGCCGAATGGTATTCCTATTATTGTTACAAATATAATTGGCACAACAATTAAAATAATTAGAATAAAAACAAGTCCTATACCAAAACAGTGGAAAAACTTTTTCCCTGAATATGTGGCTGTCTGTGATAAGAGATTTGGTGTAAGCCAGAGCATAAAAAGAAAAGGAAATAAAAGAGAAAAGAAATTGTAAAAACTTTTCAGTTTAAAAAATGGGGTTTTTTCTTTAACTGTTTTACTCACTGGTTTTTTCCATATTTTTTTGCCCCTTATTTTCACATTTTTAAAATCCATCTTATTAGTAGAATAATAAACAAGATTTCCATTCACTATAGAATTTTCCTTGAATTTTATTTTATTGGTGTGAATCACAAGGTTTTTAAAATTCCCCCCCAGAGAGATATTTTCTCCCCATATAATAGTATTTCCTTTAACATTTCCTCTGAATATTATTTTCTCTCCAAACATCCTTAAATTTTTAGAAACATTACAATTTGATAGAACATTTTTTCCGAAAACAGATAAACTACCATTTATTTTTCCATTTATTTCAATATCACTTCCCAGCAGATAAACATCATTTTTTGTTTCACCTGTAAGTTCCTGCTTTGAACCAATTCCTATATAATCACCATTTATTTTTACACTGGATATGATACTTTCTCCTATACCAATAAATTCACTACCAAGTTCCCCATTTACCTGAATTTTATTTCCCAGAGCAAAAATCTCTTCCTTTATATTTTCAATTTTTATCCTTTCACCAAAAAAAACTTTTGAATTTGCATAAGAAATAAAAATTATAAAGGAAAAAGTAAAAATTATAAGTTTTTTCATTTTATTTAAATGTTTTTATTAAAGCAACCTCATCACACTTTGGAAATTTTGGGCAATTTATACAATCTAACCATATTTTGTGTGGTAGTTTTGATTTTGAGATTTTTTTAAATCCAAATTTTTCAAAGTATTCTGGTTTATATGTAAGGACAAAAACTTTCTTAAAGCCAAGTTCTTTCCCTTCCTCAAGTAATTTCTCAATTAAAATTTTACCATATCCCTTTTTCTGATACCTTTCTTTTATAGCAACAGACCTGATTTCAGCAAGGTCTTTCCACATCGGTTTTAATGCACCACAACCGATTATCTTTTTTCCCTTTTCAATAACCCAGAAATCTCTTATTCTTTCATAAATCTGGTTATAAGAGATTGGAAGCATTTTTCCATTTTCAGCGAAAAAGTTCACAATATCTCTGATTTGTTTTGCATCTTTTATATTTGCTTTTCTTATTTTTATATCTTTCATTTTATAAGCACCTTTCTTCCTGATATACTTACTCTTCCTTCAGAAATTAATCTTATTGATAGTGGATAAATTATATGTTCCTTTTCCTGAATTCTCTTATGAAGAGATTCGGGAGTATCATCAGGTAAAACAGGAACTACTGCCTGCATTATTATTGGACCTGTATCCACTCCTTCATTTACAAAATGGACAGTGCACCCAGTAAACTTCACTCCATATTCAAGTGCCTGTTTCCACGCTTCAAGTCCTGGGAAAGCAGGAAGAAGGGAAGGGTGAATGTTAATTATTGAATCCGGGAAACTTTGCAAAAAATTTTTTTTGATCACTCTCATAAATCCAGCAAGACAGACAAGTTGCACTCCATTTTCTTTAAGAATTTCAACATATTTTTTTTCAACATCTGGTTCAAGAAATGTTTTGTATTTCCCCGGAGGAATATACATTGCTTTAATTCCTTCTTTTTCGGCTCTTTTTAGTACAAATGCATCTGGATTATCACTGAGAACTATACTTATCTCAAAGGGTGGTTTTTCGCTTTTTATATAATCAACAATTGCCTGGAAATTACTTCCTTTTCCTGAAGCAAGCACTCCTATTTTAACCATTTTTTTACTCCTTCTATTTCTTTAAGTAAACTTTTAAGAAAACTTATAATTTCTTTTTTACTTTCTTTGTTTTTTTTACTTTTTATTTTCTTTTTTGCACCTTTTATTTTATATCCTTCATTATATATAAGCAACTTTATATTCTCAATTTTTTTAATATCTTTTTCAGTATAAATACGATATCCTCTATGGTCTCTTAATGGTTTTAAAATTTTAAATTCCTTTTCCCAGTATCTCAGGATATGTTCAGGAATTCCTGTAATTTTACTTACTTTTCCGATATAAAAAAATTTTTTTTCTTTCATTCTTTTTTCAGTTTTCTTTTCATTAAATTTTTTATTTCATCAAAAGGATTACTTTCAGCAAAAATTATTCTGTAAATTGAAGATGTTATTGGAAGTTCAACATTCAATTCTTTTGAAATCTTAAAATATGCTTCTGTAGAGTAAATTCCTTCAATAACCATTTTTGCTTTCTTTAAATAATTTTCTTTACCTTCTTTTATAATTCCCTCTCCAAAACTTCTGTTTCTACTATATTTACTGAAAGAAGTTGTTATAAGGTCTCCAATACCAGAAAGACCTCTAAATGTTTTTTCTTTTCCACCAAGTTTTTTCCCGATTTTTATCATTTCATTCAGCCCTCTTGTTAAATAAGATGCTTTTGTGTTTATTCCAAGTCCAAGTCCATCAATAATTCCCGCACCAATAGCAATTACATTTTTAAAAGAGCCACCTATTTGAACACCTTTTATATCGTCTGTTATATATACTCTGAAAATCTCACTGCTGAGAAGTTTCTGGAAATATAAAGATAAATTTTTACTGTTTGAAGCAATAACTGCTGCTGCAGGAAATCCTTTGATTATTTCTCTTGCTATTGTTGGTCCTGAAAGAAAACCATATTTTTTGATAATTTTCTTCTCCTCTATTACATCGGAAAAAAGTTTCCGTTCTTTGGGTTCCATTCCTTTCGTTCCAATTAATATTTTTTGCCCTTTATAATATTTTTCAATTTTTTCAATAGTTTTTCTA
Source organism: uncultured bacterium (assembly GCA_964599135.1). Taxonomy (GTDB): domain Bacteria; phylum Ratteibacteria; class UBA8468; order B48-G9; family JAFGKM01; genus JAGGVW01. Next base: position 3,464 of record CAZRDZ010000038.1, on the reverse strand, counting down.
AAAAAAGTAGACCTTACAGTAATTATTAAACTTTCTGAGTTATCCAGTGCTTTTTTAATTGAATTTGTAATAACTATATTTTGAGGAATTTTCACTTCTGGAAAATAAATTTTATTTTCCCTTTCTTTAATAAGAATTTTATAATTTTCCTTTATTGGTTCCCAGAGAATTATCTCATTGTTTTTTTTATACAGAAGTAAAGAAAGACATATCCCCCATCCGCCGCTTCCGAGAATACCTATTTTTTCTCCCATGGTAAAATTATCCTGTTTTCTTTCCCTTTTTTCAACCTTTTGATATTTTCTCTATGAGTATAAACGATAAAAAAGAATATTATTACCCCGAAAATAGTAAGAGAAATATCTTTATAAAATATATAAATAAGTAAAGGAAGAAAAAATCCTGCTATTATTGAAGCAACAGATACAATATGAGAAACCAGAAGAATAATAAACCAGATGATAAAAGAAGAAAGTGCGGATAAAGGAAACAATCCTATTATTACTCCAAAACTTGTTGCTACTCCTTTACCACCTTTGCCCTTGAGAAAAATTGAAAAAATGTGTCCAGAAGTAGCAAGAAGTCCAGTAATAATTGAGATAGGTGAAGGAAAATGAAGAATATTTTTAGAAATGAAAACAGGAATAAAACCTTTCAGAATATCAAGTATTAAAACAATAGTAGCAAAAAATCCCCCACAAACTCTATAAACATTCGTTGCTCCGATATTACCACTTCCATACTTTCTTATGTCAATATTTTTAAAAACACGGCAAATAACATATCCAGATGGAATACTTCCCAGAAGAAATGAGATAACAAAAAGACCAAATACCTTCAACATATTCACTTAATCATTCCATAAGTTAAAAATCCAGTATTTCTTTATATTCCAAGAAGTTGTTTAACTTTGTCAACTCCAGAAGCAGCATCAGGAGCATAACCATCAGCCCCTATTTCATTAGCATATTCCTGAGTAACAGGAGCACCACCAATGATTATCTTAACTTTGTCTCTTACTCCTGCTTCTTTTATTTTTTCAATTGCCTCTTTCATAGAAACCATTGTTGTTGTTAAAAGAGCGCTCATTCCAACAACCTGGGCGCCATTGTTTACTGCTTCAATGAATTTTTCTGGTGGGACATCAATTCCAAGGTCTTCAACTTCAAAACCAGCACCTTTCCACATCATTACAACAAGATTTTTACCTATATCATGAAGGTCTCCTTTTACTGTCCCTATTGCAAGTTTTGCTATTGGCTTTATCCCTGACTGGACAATTAATGGTTCAATCAAAGCCATACCTTTGTGCATTGCTCTGGCTGCTATTAAAACTTCAGGCACATAATATTCATTGTTTTTAAATTTCTCTCCAACAACCATCATTCCAGCAATTAATCCTTCATTCATTATTTTTTCAACGCCAATATTTTCCTTAATTGCCTTATCCACCATTTCTTCTGTTTTTTTTGCATCTCCAATTATAATACCTTCTTTTATTCCATTTAAAATTTCGTCAGCCATTTCTCCCCCTTTTTTAACTTAACTGACTTTTAAGTAATTGTCAAATTTAATTCTGATAATTTTAAAATATATTTTTAAAATGTCAAATTTTAAATATCAAGAAAAAATGAATTCAGGTTTTATTCCTGAACCTAAAAATAAAAGGTAGAAAAGAAGAAAAAGGAATTTATTTATGTGAATTGTAATAGTTTAGTTTTCATAAGAACAATTTATTTTTATTCCTTTACTCATTTCTTTGGTTAATTTTTCTAAAATTTCTACAAACCCACCAGTTGCATAAATTAATAAAACATCTGAAGAATTAGTTCCTTCGCTATCTATTTTATTTTTGTCTTCAACTGGAGTTAATGGCAATATTTTGCAGGGGAATTCTTTTTAGGTAATAATTCTTTAATTTCTTTATTAATTCTATTTATCTCTTCATTTAAATCATTCTCTGTTTGTTCGCTTCCCCAGGGACGCCAGATTCTTTTCTTTTTCCTCTCAGGAATTTGATAAGTAAGAAATAGTTTTACTTTTAATTCTTTTATTTTCACCTCCTCCTATCCAATTTCAACTATTTCAAGATTTATCATTTTACCTAATTTTTTCATTTCACTTATATGGTCTCCATAGATGATTACATTGTGGACAGATGATGTTTGCCTCAAATATTCTTCAACATTTTTCATCCTTAAATAAGCAGAGAATGAACAATGACCAGAGCTTTCAACTTCCATAATTTCAGCAGTTGTAATGACCATTCTATTTGCTTTTGGACCTATTCTTGCAACAGTTATTTCTCCCTTTGGTAATTCAGCATAACCTGTTATCCCTTTGCCACTGTTGTGATAACTGGTAAGAAAATATTTGCTTTTTGCAATTCTCAAAGGAATTACATCATGGGTAAACCTTGCTTTATTTTGAGATAGATATTCTTTTGTATCAGCAAGTTGAACTTCAGAAGATGGGAATCCAGGTCCATTTTCTGGTCTGAATAGATAAATATTTCCCATAATTGAAGGATTATCTATTGTATAATGGAAAATCATCATTGTAAGTAGGGCATTCAGGTCACCTTCACACCCTGCTGGTATATCTTCATCGTTAAGTTTTGCAAGAGCCTGGCACGGTGTAATAAATCTTTTTTTAAACAAATCGGATAGACAATTTATTGTTAATGCATCTGCATCCTGTTCCTTTAATATTTTTTTCATTGCAAGATAAAATTTAACAACTTCTAAATATTCATCTTTACTTATATTTCCAAAATCCTGGACTTTATTTTCCCATTCTTTAAATTCTTCTTTTGCTACATCTAACTTTACTTTATCTACTTCTTTTAAGAAATAGTCCATTGATATTTGTTTAACAATACAACCAAAAACATCTTTTACTCTTTCTAAATTCCAATCAGAACCGAGCACATCAGCAAGATTTTTATGACCAGTTATTCCTGACATTTCTCCAAAATATAAGATTTTGCTTTTCCTCATTCTTTTTCTTGTTCTTAAAACTTTTAATGTTTCTTTTGCTTCAGAAGGAGTTATAAACTGGTAAACTTCTGTTCCTTTTAAAGTCAAATAAGAACTAATATCTTTTGTCCATGCTTCATAATACCCTCCTTCTGTCCATAAAATAATCGGCTTCTGGATATAAGCAAATGGTTCAACATCTAATCCGCGAAATAAAGGAACGACAATATCTGTTTTTATATTTAAATATGGAGAAATATCAGAAGGAATCTTTTTATCAAATATAACATCGGGCGAAAACTCAACAATATCTTCTGCTATTTCTTTTATTTCCTTTTTTGCTTTTTCAACATTTTCCTTTTTACTTCCAAATATCTGCACATAAAGCACCTTTTCCCTTTTCTCTTTATTCATTTTCTCCTCCCTTTTGTTTTTCTAAGTTAACTGTTTCTATTTTAAATATTTTCCCGAGCATTTCAATTTCAT
>CAZRDZ010000037.1:0-8632 GCA_964599135.1 uncultured bacterium | reverse complement strand
TTCTTTCTGCTACAGGATATATTCCCAAAAATACACTTTCTGAATATTCTATTTGCGGAGAACTTGCTTTAAATGGAGAAGTAAGACCTGTAAAAGGGATTTTGCCAATGGTTTTAAAACTGAAAGAAATGGGATGGAAGAAAGTCATTATACCTGAAGAAAACAAATTTGAAGGTGGGGTTGTGAAAGAAATTGAAGTTTATCCTGTTAAAAGTTTAGCAGAAACTGTTTCTTTCCTTAAAGGAGAGATTGAAATAAGACCTTTCAGAGTAAACTTTGAAGATTTATTTTCAGAAAAAGACAATTATAATGTTGACTTTAAGGAAGTTAAAAACCAGAAATATGTGAAAAGAGCGGTTGAAGTGGCTGTAAGTGGTTTCCATAATATCCTTATGGTGGGTTCTCCTGGAGCAGGCAAAAGTATGATTGCTTCAAGAATTCCAACAATTCTTCCTTCTTTAACACTGGATGAAGCACTTGAAATAACAAAAATTCATTCAGTTGCAGGAATACTGAAAAAATCAATTATAACTGAAAGACCTTTCAGGTTTCCTCATCATACAATTTCAGACATTGCTTTAATAGGTGGAGGAACTATACCTAAACCAGGAGAAATATCTCTCGCTCATAATGGTGTCCTATTCCTTGATGAATTACCAGAATTTAAAAGAAATGTCCTTGAAGCATTGAGACAACCCCTTGAAAATGGCTCTGTTTCTGTATCAAGAGCAAAAGGCAGAGTGGAATTTCCTGCAAGATTTTTATTTGTTGCTGCTATGAACCCCTGCCCCTGTGGGTGGTATGGAGACCCAAATCACAACTGCAACTGCACATTATCTCAGATAATAAAATACAGAAAGAAAATATCAGGACCACTGCTTGATAGAATTGATATACATATAGAAGTTTCAACTATCCCTGCAGATGTTTTAATTAAAGAGAAAGAAGAGGAGCCGTCATCTGAAATAAGAAAGAGGGTAATGAGAGCAAGAGAAATACAGAAAGAAAGATTTAAAAATGAAGGGATTTATTTTAATTCCTATATGAATTCTGAACAGATAAAAAAATACTGTGTTATGGATAAAGAAGCAGAAGAGATACTTAAAAGTGGTATGAAACAGATGAATTTTTCAGCAAGAAGTTATGACAAAATAAGGAAAGTGGCAAGAACAATAGCAGACCTTGATAACTCAGAAATTATAAGAGCAGTTCACATATCAGAAGCAATTGGATACAGAAATACCGACCTTGATACTCTATAATTTTTGAAAACTAACAAAAAAATCAAAATCCCATACTTCTCTTTAATTCCACTGCTTTCTCAAAAAATTCTTCCGGGCTCATTTCTTTTATAAAAACAAGTCCTCTTGTTGCTCTCAATCTGGGAATTTCATTTGAATAAAAAAAGTCCCTTCCAAGACAAACTTTTATTTTTGAATATTGTTCAACCATAATCTTTCGAGCAAGGTCAGAAAAAGGGCCATCATATTCATAAGAAGGAAAAGATGCCTCTCTCTGTGAACCAAAACATATATCAAAAGCCCTTTCCATTATAGCAAAAGAATTCATTGAAACAGGAACATAAATATTTGCTTCTGCTGGATGAAATCTAAACCATACATTTCTATAACCCCATATTTTAAAGTTTTTCTTATGCTTTTCTCTGTAATATTTTGTTGCCTGATAAACAACCTGTAAAACTTTATAATGAGTATCAGGACCAGTTCCTTCAGGGTCAAAGGCAACTGTTATTATATCTGGATTGCAACTTTCAAGAAGTTTTATAACTGGCTTTACATCTTTTTCAAATTCTGGCTCTGGAGTAAAAATATCACCTGTATAAAAAGGAAGACGGAGATGGAAAATGTGATTACAATTAAAACCAAGATGTGCCCAGAGAAGTTCTTCTTCCCATTCTCTTATCATCCCTTTCAATTTCTGTATTGGCGGAATATCTTTTCTCCCGGGATATGATTTAACAAGGTAGGTTTTAAACTCTCTAATTCTTCTTTTTATTTCTTTCAGGTCAAACTTTCCCACTATTTCAACCATATTCCTTAACATTCTTCTGCTCTCTCCTTCTTCCACCATTTCTTTACTTGCTGCTGCAATTCCATCAAGATACTGGAATATATCTCTGTTTCTTGCATTCAAATTTTCTGGCAGAAAATAGTCATTTTCCTGTAAAATTTCAAAAAGTAAATTTTCATCAAGATATTTTTCAAGAAGGTCCATCTTTTTAAAAAGATATTTGTTTGTTACAGATGTAAATCCACTTGTGAATGTGGCAAAAAAATGTTTATTTGATGGGGTTCTGACAAGATGCAAAATATAAGGAAGATAACCAAGCATAATATCATCATGGTGGGGAGCAGTATGAAGAAATATTTTATTTTTAATTGTTTCTGTGCCTTTCTCTATTCTTTTTTTAATTCTGTTTTCTATTACTTTTCCAGCCCTTTTTATATTTACTTTTTTCTCAATTAAAATTTTCCCAAAAATGTCATCTTTTATGTCTCTTTTTTCAATCCGGGATATTTTTATTTTTTCTTTGCTGGAAACATCAATCATAATCTTTTCAATCTCTTCTGTGTTTAACCTTCCATTTTTTAGTTCTTCAATCCTTCTTCCCGTAAGAAGTGAAGCAGCACCTTTTGTTAAATAAAACCTTGCTCCTTTAAGTTTCTGTAATGAAGTGGCAGGATATAAAACTGATGGTGAATTTTCTATTGCATCTTTCACAACTTTTGCCTTGCTTTCTCCTGCTGCCATTATTATTGCTGTTGTTGTGGGATTTTGAGTTATTGTCTTAAGGCCAATTGTTACAACACATTTACCCCTTGCAATATCTATTCCACCAAGATCCACAGAACTTGCTGCTGCTGTCTCATAGTTTATATTGAGAAGTCGGGTGGTGGAATTGTGGTCAGACCCCCTTATATTAAAACCAATGTGTCCATCAGGTCCAATACCTCCAAGGAAAAAACCGATACCACCAAGTTTTTCAATTTTTTCTTCATATTCCATAGCCAAACTATCCATTCTGTAAATTGCTTTCTGCTGCAGTTTTTCAAGTTCTGTTTTTGGTTGTCTGTATCTTAAAGAAAGGTCAACTTTTTCATCAGGAAAGATGTATGATAAATTTTTGTAAGGGAAACAACCAGTCCTCCATGTATCAATAAGAATTGTTTTTTTCGGGTCAAGTCCGAATTTTTTTATATAGAAGTTTTTTATGTAATAAACAAAACTGTTTGTCCTTTTAGGATTCATTGGATAAAATTCATCTATCTGGACAAAATAATAATTTTTCATATTTACTTTTTTCTCACTTAATCCCCACTTTCTCAATTCCCTTTTTACTTCTTTTCTATCCCAGTTTTTCAGAAAATATGAAGTCCATTCAATAAAATATTCAGGAGTTTTACCGGTAGGAAGAGAAATCACTCCCTCAGGATTTAACTGCAACCATTCTATAAACCTTAATGATACAATTTTCCCAAGAAGTGAAAAATTTGGAACTTCAATCACTCCAGTTTTTTCAAAAGGGTATTTCCCTTTTTTCCTGAATTTCTTAATAGCAATTTTTTCAAGATTTGAGTTGAAATTATATTCTTTCATTTCTATCGTCCTGTTGCCTCATATAAGAAATTAAATAAATAATATACGATACCTCAATTCTAAACGAAAATTTCTTCTTTTTCAATTTTTTTTCTCTCAATTTTTTTCTCCTTACCATCTCAAATTATTTATCTTCTAATTCAGTCAGTTTTTTCTTCTATCTTTTCGCATTCCATAACCCTTTTTCGCAAAATTTTACAAGATGATTTTTAATGAGATAGTCGGCTGCTTGACAAAATTTTATTGGTTCTTTAAAATTTAACATATGGTAAAGGATAAAATTGGAAATGTTATGATAGGAGGGGGATATGGGTTATTTTAATGAGGAAATTGAAACTGCTCCTGAAAGTAAGTTAAAACAAATTCAGTTAGAACGGCTTAAAAAAATTCTTGATTATGTCAGTAGAAAAATTCCCTTTTACAGAAATCTTTTTGAAAAGAACAAAATTCACCCGGATAAAATTTCTTCTCTTGATGACCTGAAATATCTCCCATTTACTGTTAAAAATGACCTGCGGGATAATTATCCATTTGGAATGTTTGCTGTTGACCTTTCTGATGTTGTTGAAATTCATGCATCTTCAGGAACAACAGGAAAATTAACAGTTGTGGGATATACAAAAAATGATATAGAACTCTGGAGCGAGGTAATGGCAAGAACTCTTGTTTGTGCTGGAGTAGGTAAAGAAGATATTATTCAGAATGCTTATGGATATGGACTTTTCACAGGAGGACTTGGTGTTCATTATGGTGCTGGTAAAATTGGCGCAACTGTAATACCTGTCTCTGCTGGTGGAACAAAAAGACAATTAATGATAATGCAGGACTTTAAAAGCACAGTTTTAACCTGTACCCCTTCGTATTCTCTTTATATGGCTGAAGAGGCAAGAGAACTTGGAATTGAGCCGACAAAAACAGCAATAAGAGTTGGAATACTTGGGGCTGAACCATGGTCAGAGGCAATGAGAAAGGAGATTGAAAAAGTGTGGGGAATGGCTGCTCTTGATATTTATGGACTTTCAGAGATAATTGGACCTGGTGTTGCTCAGGAATGTGAAGGAAAATGTGGACTTCATATCTGGGCAGACCATTTCTTGCCTGAAATAATAGACCCTGAAACAGGAGAGGTTTTAGAAGAAGGAAAAGAAGGAGAACTGGTAATAACGACTTTAACAAAAGAGGCGCTCCCACTTATAAGATATAGAACAGGAGATATTGTTTCAATAACCTATGAGAAATGCTCTGTCTGTGGAAGAACTGCTCCAAGAATAAGTAAAATAAAGGGAAGAAAAGATGATATGCTTATAATTAGAGGAGTAAATGTTTTCCCATCTCAAATAGAAACAGTCCTTTTGAATATTCCAGAAGTTGCTCCTCATTATCAACTTATTATTTCAAGAGAAAAACACCTTGATAAATTACAGATAAATGTTGAAATAACTGAGGAAACATTTTCTGATGAGGTGAAAAAACTTGAAGAACTTGAAAAGAAAGTTGAGGAAGAAATAGAAAGCACTCTTGGCCTTGATGTTGAAGTTAAACTTGTTGAACCAAAATCAATTGAAAGAAGTATGGGAAAAGCAAAAAGAGTTATAGATAAAAGAAAAATGTAGGAGGGGGGGGAAAATGATAACCCAATTATCAATATTTCTTGAAAATCGTCTTGGAAGATTACTTGAAGTTGTCTCACTACTTGGAGAAAATAATATTAATATAAGGGCTCTTTCACTTGCTGATAAAGCAACTTATGGAATTTTAAGAATTATTGTTGATAAAAGAAAACAGGCAGTAGGTATTCTAAAAAGTAATAATTTCTCAGTTAATGAAACAAATGTAATAGCAGCGGAAGTTGATGATAAACCAGGGGGACTTGCTTCTGTATTAAAGGTCTTTGTTGATAATGGGATTAATGTGGAATATATGTATGCATTTGTTGAAAAGACAGGAGAGAAGGCACTTGTTGTATTTAGAGTTGAAAACCCTGATAAAGGAGAAGAAATTCTTAAAAAGAATAATATAAAGATTTTGAACGAGAGTGAGATACAGATATAAAAAGGGGGAGAAATGTTTGGACTTGGTGATATAGCAGTATCTCTTGTTTTTCTCTTAACAATTTTAAGTAGCATACTCTGTATTGTGTATGGAATTGTTATGTGGAAAAAACCAGAGAAAATCAGTGAATTAGAGAAAAAAGAAGAAGAGATGTGGGAAAAGGAAGAGAAAAAAATTGAAGAGGAAATATTATAAAAAGGGGGAAAGATGAGTTTATTATTACTTTCTACAATAGTTATTGTTTATCTTTTTGTAATAGCACTTCTTGCTTATCTTGGATACAGAAGAACAAAAACTGCATCTGATTATTTAATTGCAGGGAGAAGTATTCATCCATTTGTTATGGCACTTTCTTATGGAGCAACATTTATAAGCACTTCTGCAATTGTTGGGTTTGGAGGAGCAGCAGCAGTTTTTGGAATGGGTATTTTATGGCTGACTTTTCTTAATATTTTTGTAGGTATTTTTATTGCTTTTGTTTTCTTCGGAAAAAGAACAAGGAGAATGGGATTAAATTTAAATGCCCATACATTTCCTGAATTTCTTGGAGAAAGATTTCAGTCAAAATTCTTACAGGCAGCTGCAGGGTTTATGATTTTTATTGCTATGCCTCTTTACTCAGCAGTAGTTCTTATGGGAGGGGCTAAATTTATTGCTCAGGTATTGAATATCCACTATGAAATTGCTCTTTTCTTTTTCACAGCAATTATTGCCATCTATGTTATAATGGGTGGGCTTAAAGGAGTAATGTATACAGATGCTTTTCAGGGGAGTTTGATGTTTGTTGGTATGGCTTTTCTTCTTATTGCAACTTATGTTAAACTTGGTGGTTTTGTTTCTGCACATCAACAACTTACTGCTCTTGCTCCAATTGCTGTGAAAATATTTGGTGCAAAAGGACATACTGGCTGGACATCTTTTCCGAAATTTGGTTCTGAATTCTGGTATATTCTAGTAACAACTATTATTCTCGGAGTCGGTATAGGAGTTCTTGCTCAACCACAACTTGTTGTGAGATTTATGACAGTTAAAAGTAATAAGGAACTTGATAGAGCAGTGCTTGTTGGAGGAATATTCATACCGATGATGACAGGAACTGCTTTTATTGTTGGTGCTCTTTCAAATGTTTATTTCCATAATTATACTGACCTGCATACAATTTCAATTATTGCTGCCAAAAAGAATGTTGCAAATATAATCCCTCTTTATATAAAATCAGCAATGCCTCAATGGTTTACTGCTTTATTTATGGTTACACTTCTTTCTGCTGCTATGTCAACTTTAAGTTCTCAATTTCACACAATGGGAACATCAATTGGAAGGGATTTTTATGAGAGAGGAATTGGTGGAAAAGGAAGAACCGTTTTAATAACACAGATTGGAATTCTTGCAGCAATTTTAATAAGTTTATTTATTGCCTGGGGACTTCCAAAATTTTTTGAAGGTGGAACTGCAATAATTGCAAGAGGGACAGCAATATTCTTTGGCCTCTGTGCTTCTGCTTTCCTCCCCATGTTTATAGGTGCACTTTATTCAAAAAGGATAAACAGGGCAGGAGCAATTTCCTGTTTTCTTGTTGGTTTTATTGTAAGTCTGACCTGGATACTATTTTTCCATACAAAAGAATCAAAACCACTTCTTCTCTGTCATAAGTTATTTGGCGTTCCTTCACTTGCAAAAGGTAAATGGCAGGTTGTTGACCCTCTTATAATTGCTCTTCCCCTTTCAACCATAGCAACTTTATTAGGAACAAAATTCGGGAAGAAACTTCCTGATGAACATATTAAAAAATGCTTTAGTGAGATTTAAAAGGATACTGTATGGAATACTGGGATGGAAAAAAAGAAAGAATAGAGAGAGAGAAACTGGAACAATTACAACTTGAACTTCTTAATAGAACTTTAAAATCTGCTTACAACTCCCCTTTCTATAAGAAAAGATTTAAAAAACTTGGTTTAAAGCCAGAAATAAAAGATATTTCTGAAATACAGAAATTCCCATTCACCACAAAAGATGATTTAAGAGAAAGTTATCCTTTTGGTATGGTTGCAACTGATATAGGAAATCTTGTAAGAATGCATGGTTCTTCAGGAACAACAGGAAAATCCACACTTGTTTTTCATACCAGAAAAGATATAGAGAACTGGGCAGACCTTGTTGCAAGATGCCTTTATATGATTGGAGTGAGAGAAACAGATATATTCCAGAATATGATGAGTTATGGGCTTTTTACAGGCGGGCTTGGACTTCACTATGGAGCAGAAAAAATAGGAACTCTTGTAATACCTATTGGAAGTGGAAATACAAAAAAACAGATAGAGTTTCTTCTTGATTTAAAAACAACAGTTCTCCATATCACTCCCAGTTATCTTTTATACATTGCATATATGGCAGAACAGATGAACCTTTCCCCCTCGGATGATTTCAATATAAAAATAGCAATTGTTGGAGCAGAACCACATTCAGAAGGTTTAAGGAAAAAACTTGAAAATATATTCAAAATAAATGTCTATAACTGCTATGGTCTTTCTGAAATGAATGGTCCAGGAGTTGCTTTTGAATGTCCTTATCAGAAAGGTCTTCATATATGGGAAGACCACTATTTTGTTGAAATTATTGACCCTGAAACAGGAGAATTACTCCCTGATGGAAAAGAAGGAGAACTTGTTTTAACCACTTTACAGAGAGAAGGAATGCCATTGATAAGATACAGGACAAGAGATATAACGAAAATAATAAAAGGAAAATGTCCCTGTGGAAGAACTCATAGAAGGATTGCAAGAGTGAAAGGAAGAACTGATGATATGTTTATTGTTAAAGGAGTAAATATATTCCCTTCTCAGATAGAGACCGTCTTAATGGATGTTCCAGAAGTTGATAAGAATTATCAGATTATAATTGAAAGGGAAAAAGGACTTGATATTTTAAAAATACAGGTTGAAGTAAAAAAATCAACATTTAC
>CAZRDZ010000036.1:0-8677 GCA_964599135.1 uncultured bacterium | reverse complement strand
GCTGGTTTTTCAACAAGAACATCAACTCCATTTTCAAGAGCAAGTTTAATCTGGGGAAGGTGGAATGTATGGGGAGAACAGATTACAACTGCATCAACATTTTCAATAAGGTCTTTTTCATTATCAAAAATTTCCCCTTCTCCTGCTCTGGAAATAAATTTTTCAACATTTTCTCTTTTAGGGTCAAAACCACCAATAATTTCTGTTCCTTCAATCTCTTTAAGTTGCCGTAAATGTCTATATGAAATACTACCACAACCAATAAATCCAACTTTTATATTTTTCATTTCTTCTCCTTTTCCCTATTTTTTTATCATAGAAAAATAAAAAGTCAAATGGGAAAGTTTAAGAGTATTTGTTTTTCAAATGTTGGGATTTTAAGGAAACTTATTTTAGGGATAGAATTTTTTTCAGTAAAAAGATAAAGGAGTTGTTCAACTTTATTTTTACCTTTAAGAACTATGGAGATTTTATTATTTATTTCAATCTTTTCTATTTTATAGTTTGTCCTACTTTCAGCATATTGAGATATAAAATCATAACTTTTGGAAATAAAAGGTATGTCACTTAAATTTCTATAAATTCCAGAAATTATTTTTTCAAAGTCATCAAGTGGGATATGGGATATTCTCTGTTCATGTGTCATAAGACAGCCAAAGAATCCATTTTCAAGGCCTCTTTTTATCTGTATGGTTCCTCTTTTAATTGCTTTCTCAATTTCCACTTTTTTATTCTCTTTCCAGAATGTTGTGCATCCGTAAAGGAAATCAAAATCTGGCTCTTCAGAATCAAGAGTTGAAGTGGAAATATCAATTTTAGGGGGGATGGAAATTACATTGAAAAAGTAACTATCTTCCGGTATATAATCAAGAGAAAAGAAAGGTTTACCATACGGTTTAAGGTCCCATTTTTTTGAATCAGGGTTTTTCCATGCCTTCCCTATTTTAATTGGGTTCATAAAAAACTTTACCCCTCTTTCTTTCAGAAAAGGCAATGTGTTTAATCCTATCTCTCCAAAATGTGCATTAAGTGTTTTTGACATATTTATTCCAATTTTGCTGAATTTTATATCAACTCTTTTAAAATTTTCTTCCAGTTCTTCTTTTGAAAATTCTTCTCCACTGTGTTTTAAATAAATTGGAAATTCATTGGTGTTTTTGGGGTCAGAAAAAGCATGTGGAGAAAATTCACCAAGTCCATCGTAATACTTTTCTCTTATTTTTTTCTCATCACTTTCCTTAATATCATCAATGAAAAGACCTAAATTTGGAATAAAATTGTATTTATTCAAAATATCCAGATATTTTAATTCTTCAACTGTTTCTCTGTATTTACATACAGGACTTCCAGAACCTGATACATCATCAATTCTTGCTGTTAGAAATGGGGGCATCGTTTTAGTTATAAATGGCTTTTTAGAAGCCCATATTAAACTTCTGAAAAAAACACCATCAAGCCCTTCTGTATGTCCGATATACTCATCAAGGAAAATAGAAGGTAGAGTTGTAAAAAGAATAATTTTTCCCTTTCCATAACTTCTTGAAAAACAACATCCATACCCATTTTCATTTCTCATAATTACACTCCAGCAATTCTTTATTTGTGGGATATAATAATGAAAAGCAGGATTTTTAAAAATAACGGTATCAGATGACATTTCTGTTATCCAGTGCTTTTCTAATGAGAGAATATTTGTTTTACCAGAGGAGAAATTTTCAACTCCTATGATTTTCAGTATCTTTTCAGGGTATTTATTTAAATAACCATCCAGAATAACAAGTCCTGCTCCATTTTCAACGATTTTTAAAAGAACTGAAAAACTTTCATCTGAAAGAGAAGAAATTATCCCTTCCTGTCCTAAAATTATAAGATGAGTTTCTTCTAATTCCTGATAGGAAATCCCTGCCCAGTTTAAATCAATTATTTCATACCAGATACCAAAATGCTGGATACAATTCAATAATATCTTATCAATTCTTCTATAAGGGACTTCTTTAGAACTATCAACTATTACAATTGTTTTCATTACAAAAAAAACTCTTATCTAATTACTTTTGAAAATATTGGTAAGAAATTTAAATTAAATTAACTTCCTTCTTCTCCTTCAACTTCACCAACTTTAATATCTATATTCTCTCTATCTTCAACTCTTTCAATTATTCCATCTCTTAACCATATAACTCTATCTGAAACATCAAGCATTTTTAAATCATGAGTTGCAGTTATTATACTTACGCCTTTTTCTTTATTCATTTCTCTTAAGAGATTAATAATTTCTTTACCGGTTTTAAGGTCAAGGTTTCCTGTTGGCTCATCTGCAAGGATTATCGCCGGGTCATTTGCCAGTGCTCTTGCTATTGCAACTCTCTGTTGCTGACCACCTGAAAGTTCAAATGGTTTATGATTAAGTCGTTCCCCAAGCCCAACTACTTCAAGCAACCCTTTTGCTTTTTCTCTTGCATCATCTGTTGTCATTCCAGCAAAAATCATTGGAAGCATTACATTTTCTAATGCAGTCATAACTGGAATTAGATTAAATGTCTGGAAAATATATCCAATTTTTCTACATCTTAACCAGGCAAGTTCATAGGCATCAAGTTGGGCAACATCAACTTCGTCAATATATACTTTCCCTTCTGTTGGTTTATCAAGTCCACCAATCATATTAAAAAGGGTTGTCTTTCCACTGCCTGACGGTCCCATTATTGATAGGTATTCTCCTTTTAAAATTTCAAGGTCAATTCCTTTTAATACTTCAAGTTTAACTTTCCCCAGCATATAGTTTTTTTTCAGATTAATTGTTCTAACTATTGTTTCTCTTGGCATTCTTTCCTCCTTTTTAAACCTCTCTTCTCATTGCTTCTGCTGGTTCCATCCTTGCTGAAACAAAAGCAGGATATAGTGCTCCTATTACAGCAAGAAATGTTCCCAGCATAACAGATAAGAAAAGATATTTGCCAATTACAGCGAATGGAAAAAGTTTTAAAATTAAACCCTTATACTGGAATAAATAAACAACTGTCATTACTACTGTTCCAGTTATACCTCCAATAAGAGAACCAAGTACTCCATGTATTGATGATTCAAGAAGGAAAAGTTCCATAACAAACTTATCAAGTGCCCCAAGACATTTCATTGTCCCTATTTCTTTTGACCTTTCAGTAACTGACATAAGCATAGAATTTATAATTCCAACAGTGCAAACAAGAAGGGAAAGTGAGACAAGCCAGATTTGTCTTGTTTTTACACTTTCAATATTTTTCTGGAGCAAAATTCTTATATTTTCAGGTCCTCCCTTAATTAAAGCAATTGTTAAAGCATTATTTGTTAAAATTGACATCAAAAAAGCAATTCCTAAAAGTATAGACATTGTGACTATTATCGCTCTTCCAAATCTAATTTTTATATTTCTGATACTCATACCAACAGCATGTTTAAAAGGCAACGATAACTGTTTTTCTATTTTCTTTTCCATTTCGGATAAATTTTACATTAAAAATTTATTTCTGTAAAATCTTTTTTAAACAGAAGGAGTTATTATGGAAAGAAAAATTGAAAAGAAGTTTATTGAGATTTTTGGTAAACAGAGATTTAAAAAAGTTAAATCCCCGGCAAGGGTAAATTTAATCGGAGACCATACAGATTATCAGGGTGGCTTTGTTTTACCAGTTGCAATAGATAGATATACTTATTTTTTCGGTAGAAAAAGAGATGATAATAAAATAAAAATTTATTCTTTTAATTTCAATGACTATATTGAGACATTTCTTGAAGATATAAAGTTCAACAAAGAAAAAAAATGGGTTAATTACATATATGGGGTTGTTAAGGAATTTGAGAATAAAGGAGTTGAACTTTCAGGGTTTGAAATTGCCTATGGTGGTAATGTTCCTGTAGGAAGTGGTTTAAGTTCTTCTGCTTCTGTTGAAATAGGTGCAGTTACACTCTTGATGAAAATTTTTGAATTGAAGTTTACTGATATTGAAGTAATAGAAATGGGGAAATCAGCAGAAAATAATTTTGTTGGGGTTAATTGTGGAATTATGGACCAGTTTATTATTTACCTGGGGAAAAAGGAAAGTGCAATTTTTCTTAACTGTGATAATTTGAAATATTCTTATGTTCCATTTAAAACAGGTTCTTATAAATTGCTCCTTGTTGATACAAAGAAGAAAAGAGAACTTTCTTCTTCTGTTTATAATAAGAGAGTGGAAGAAGTTGAGGGAGTGGTTAATGTTATAAAAAGAGATATGAATATAAATAACCTTGGTCAAATATCTCCTGAAATCCTTGAAAATTATAAAAATCGTTTAAGGGAAATAGAATACAAAAGGGGTAAACATATTGTTGAGGAAAATGAAAGAGTTAAGAAAAGTGTTGAATTTTTGAAAAAGGGAGATATTGAAAATTTTGGAGTTATGCTTTACCAGTCACACATAAGTTTAAAAAATCTTTACCAGGTCAGTTGTGATGAACTTGATTTTATAGTTGATTTTTCAAAGAACTTTAAAGATATTTTAGGAGCAAGATTGACAGGTGCTGGAATGGGAGGGTGTTGTATTGTTCTTATTGAGCAGGGATTTATTGATGATTTTAAAAATGAATTGAGTAAAAATTACTATAAGGAATTTGGAATAAAGCCATCTTTTTATGAAGTGGTCGCAGTGGATGGTGCAAAAGAAGAAAGTTAAATTGAAAACTGTTTCTTTTCTATTTCAAAAAGTTCTCTTACATAAGGATTTTCAGGATTTTTTATTATTTCTTCTGTTTTCCCGATTTCAACAATTCTACCTTTAAACATAACTCCAATTCTATCGGAAACAAATTTTATAACTTTAAGGTCATGAGAAATAAAGAGATATGTAAGATTGAACTTTTCTTTAAGGTCCATAAATAAATTTAAAATTTGTGCCTGTATGGATAAATCCAGGTTAGAAGTTGGTTCATCACAGACAATAAATTCTGGCTCTGTTGATAAACTTCTTGCTATTGCTATTCTCTGTCTTTCTCCACCGCTGAATTGATAGGGAAAACTTCTGAATTTATTCTTTTTTATTCCAACAATATTTAAAAGATACTCGCCTTTTTCAATTTTCTCTTTTTTACTTCCGTCTATTGCTTCCATAACAATTTCAAGTGCTGTCATTCTTGGATTTAATGACTTATAAGGATTCTGGAATATTATTTGAAATTTTTTTCTTAAAGGACGAAGTTGATTTTCCTTTTTATGTGTTATATCAATGTTTTTAAAAATAATTTTTCCTTCATCAGGTTCAATTAATCTTATTACTGTTTTCCCTAAAGTTGTTTTCCCGCTTCCACTTTCTCCAATAATACCCAATGTTTCTCCTTTATCTATTTCAAAAGAAACACCTCTCAATGCATTAATCTTTTTGACCATCCCATACTTATCTTTAACCATAAAATTTTTCTTCAGATTAATTGTTTTTAGTAATTTTTCCATATCTGAAACACCTCACATAACTTTCTCCAATTTTTATCTCTTCAGGCAAAAACTTTTCACATATTTCTTTTTTATATGGACATCTTGGATGAAATGCACATCCAGAAGGGAGTGAAGAAAAATCAGGAACAGTTCCTTCTATTGTTTTTATTTTTTCTCTTTTTTTATATTTTTCAGGGAGGCAGGCAATAAGTTTTTCACTATAAGGATGTAATGGAGAATTTATTAATTTTTTTGATGGTGATTTTTCAACAATTTCTCCTGCATACATAACATAAATTTTATCTGAAAAATTTACGGCAAGTGAAATATCATGAGTAATGAAAATAACTGAAATTTTATGAGTTGAGATTAGTTTTTTCAATAAATTAATAATACGAAAAGAAGTTGAAACATCAAGAGCAGTTGTTGGCTCATCTGCAATAAGTAGAGATGGCTTGTTGATTATTGCCATTCCTATCATAACTCTTTGCTGCATTCCACCGCTCAACTGATGGGGATACTGATAAAAAATATATTCAGGTAATTCAACCTCTTTTAATATTTCAATTACTTTTTCCTTTTTCTCACCTTTTGTCAGGTTTCCTTTTACACATTCAACCATCTGGTTGCCGATTGTAAAAACAGGATTAAGATGGGATGATGGCTCCTGAAATATCATACTCACTTTTTCTCCTCTTATTTTAACCATTTTTTTCTCATCCTTTTCTATTATATTTTCTCCATCTATGAGAATCTCGCCTGTTTCAATTTTTGCTGCCTGTGGGAGTAATTTCATTATAGATAAAGCAGTAAATGTTTTTCCACTTCCACTTTCTCCAACAAGGGATACAACTTCGTTTTTACCAATTGAAAAACTTATATTTCTCAATATATTCACTTTTTTATAAAGTGATTGAATAGAAACAATTAGATTTTTAACCTCTAATATTCCCATTTTAATATCCTGTGTTAAGAGAAGGGTCTGTAATATCTCTCAACCCATCTCCAAGAAAATTAAAGCATATTATTGTTAAAAAAATGAAAAATCCAGGAAGAAGCATCCAGGGAGCAGATGTTAAAATTCTTAAATTTCCCACAGAAACAGAAAGCATATTTCCCCAACTGGGATATGGTTCCTGTATTCCAAGCCCGATTAAACTTAAAGCACTTTCTCCAAGAATATATCCAGGAATTGAAAGAGTTATAGCAGTAATTGTATAAGAGAAAGTATTTGGTATTATATGTTTAGTTATAATTCTGAATGTTGAAATTCCAAGTGATTTCGCTGCCAGGATAAATTCTTCTTCTTTTATTGATAAAACCATTCCTCTTATAATCCTTGCAAGAGAAGCCCACCCAATTAAACTTAAAATCACAACAATTAAGAAATAGATCTGAACTGTGGAAAGGTCTGTTGGGAAGGCAGCTCTTAAAGCAAGAAGAAGATAGAAAGAAGGAAACATCATAATTATTTCAACAAGTCGCATAAGAATATTGTCAACTTTTCCACCAAAATATCCCGAAATACTCCCAAAGAGAAGTCCAAGAATAAAGGAGATTGAAACGCCTATAAGCCCTATTGATAAAGAAATTCGGCTTCCATAAAGAACTCTTGAAAAAACATCTCTTCCCTGAATGTCTGTTCCAAAGAGAAAAATTTTCCCATCCCCCTCTGTTCCAAAAAGATAAAGGTTTGAAGGAAAGAGTCCAAGAATTTTTCTCTTATTTCCTCTTACAAAAAATTTAATTGGATAAATTTTGTCTTTATCCTCTCTGTATTTACCGACAGATGAATTTATTATTCTTATTCCATAAACAAATGGTCTTATATGGAATTTTCCACTTTTATCAATGAAATGTATTTTTGTTGGTGGACAAAGCGAGTATTCTCTGAATTGTTTATCAAAAGGGTAGGGGGAAATAAAATCTGCAAGAAAAGAAAAAATGTAGAGAAAGAAAATAATTATAAGGGCTATAAATGAAAAAATATTCTTCTTCCTCAACCTGTTTAGAAAATTTATCATCTTAACCTCACCCTTGGGTCAGCAAAAGCAATTAAAATATCAGCAATTAAATTTCCTGCAATCAAAAGAATTCCACCTATTAAAAGAGAAGCCATAACAAGATATAAATCCTGAGAAAGCACTGCTTCAAGTATAAGGCGTCCCATTCCTGGCCAGCCAGTTATAATTTCTACAAGAGCGGCTCCTGACAGAATTCCTGAAAGTTCATATCCAAAAATTGTTATCATTGGATTTATTGCATTTCTCAAAGCGTGTTTGTAATACACTTTATATTCAGGAAGTCCTTTAGCACGGGCAGTAATAACATAAGGAGAATTTATTGCCTGAAGAAAATTATTTTTCATAAGACGATAAAGGGAACCAATTCCAGCAAGTGTAAGAGCCATCCCTGGAACAAGAAGGTGTTTCAAATAATCAAAAAAAATCTGCCATGTTGATTTATAAACGAATAAACTTCTTGTTCCTCCAATTGGCAACACTGGATGTTTTGCAAAAAAGAATACAAGAAGCATTGCTATGAAAAAAGATGGGATTGAAATACCAACATAAGCAAGAAATGAAAGAACCTTTTCCTGCCACCGCCCATTTTTTATTGCTGCAAAAATTCCAAGTGGTATGGAAATTAACCATGTCATAAAAATTGAAAAGAGTGAAAGTGCAAGTGTATTTTTTAATTTTTGTTTTATAAGGAATGAAACAGGTATATGATATGAAAATGAAGTTCCCATATTAAATGTCAGAATATTTTTAAGCCAGTAAAAATACTGGACTACAACTGGTTTATCCAGACCAAACGATTTTCTCATCTCTTCTATTGTTTTCTGAGAAATTTCAGGATTCATTTTAAGTTTTGAAAAGTAATCACCAGGTGCCATCTGTATGATAAGAAAAGAAATAAATGTCATACCGATAATTAAAGGAATAAATTGTAAAAGCCGTTTTAAGATATATTTTTTCATTTTTTGCTTTTAATCAGTAATACTCAATTAAACTTTTAAAAATTATACCTTATGCAATTGTTGACAAAAAATTTTTAGTTAGTATAATTAACAACTATGGCAAGAAAAAAACAGGGAAACGGTAGAGATTCAAATCCGAAATACAGAGGAACAAAAGTTTTCGGAGGGCAGAGGATTAAAGCAGGAAGTATTATAGTTAGGCAGAAAGGTTCTAAAATTATTCCAGGTAAAGGCGTTGGAATGGGGAA
>CAZRDZ010000035.1:0-8931 GCA_964599135.1 uncultured bacterium | reverse complement strand
CTTTTGTTGCACTTCTTATATGCTGGATATGCCTTTTTATAAAGTATAAAATTGGGTTTTACTGATATTATCAAATACTGTTATATAGATCATTAACTATATTTTCATTTCTAACTACAACGACAGGGCACTTTGCTTCTCTTATAATTTTTTCTCCTTCATCGTAAAATATATCTTTGACAGAAATATACTTTTTCAACTCTCCTATAATTAAAAGTTCACCATTTACTTCTTCACATTTTTTAATGACTTCTGTATGAACAACTCCTTTTAAAACATAACTTTCAAAATCAACTCCTTTACTTTCAGCCATTTTTTTGACCCTTCTAAGAAATGCTTCTTCCTGTTCCCCTGTCTCCTCTTCATATTTTCTTGCTTCATCGGGTATAAAAATATTTGTTTTAAGGAGTTCCCTTATAACTTCTTCATTAACTACATAAATTCCTATAAGTTTTGCATTCATCTTTTTTGCAATATATATGGAGTATTTTACAGTAATAATGGAAGATGGTTCTTCGTTTATTGATACAACGATATTTTTTATCCCCATCATTCCCCCTTATTTTTCTGTTCTTTTATAATTTTAAGTGTTGAAAAAACCTCTCTCTCTTCTTCTTCAATTCTTTCTGAGATATATTTTAACTGTTTTTTATAAAGTGGTAAAAAAATTTTTTCAAGTGCATTTATTTTTTTTATTGTTTTCTGAAGTTCTCTTGAAATTCTTAAAAGAGCAATCTTTTTTTCAGCAAGTTGTGATACAAGTTTTATAATTTCAATAAATTCTTTCATTATCTCGTCTGTATATATTGAGTTGTCAAAAGGACTGAAATATGGTAGATTTTCTTCAGTTTGTAAATTTATAAGAGGGAGATGAACCCCCATAATGGTAGTGTCTTTTATTTCTATTCTATATTTTACATCAACTGAAATTGCTATCCTTTCAATTTTTTCTTTTCCATTTAGAACAATTGCTTCCTCTGCTTTTTTATATGCCTTTTCAAGTTTATCATTTACCTGTTTATGTAATCTCTCTGCATCATATATTATAAGATTTAACTGCAAAAGGAGCATTCTCCTTTTTTCATCAAGCAGATCATATCCCTGTTCTGTCAGAGTAAGCATCTTTTTTGTCCTCAAGAGATTTGTTTTAGTTGCTGGTATATTTTTCATTTTTTGTAATATTTCTGTATTTCTTCCTCTTTTAATCTTGTTAATTCTTCCTCAGGTAAAATTGATATAGTTTCCCATCCAATATCTAAACTTTCTTCAATTGTTCTCCTTTCAGTTGCTTTTTGAGATAAAAAATTTTTTTCAAATGCGTCACCAAATTCAAGATATTTCTTATCAACAGGAGAAAGTTCTTCTTCTCCGATAATTGTTGCAAGTCCTCTTATGTCTTTTACCTTTGCATAACTTGCAAAAAGTTGAAAAGCAAGATGAGGATGGTCTTCTCTGGTATATCCTTCTCCTATGTTATCTTTCATCAATCGGGAGAGGGAAGAAAGAACATCTATTGGTGGATATAAACCTCTATTATGAAGTTCCCTATCAAGCACAATCTGTCCTTCTGTTATATATCCGGTAAGATCTGGTATTGGGTGTGTTATATCATCATTTGGCATAGAAAGAATAGGAATTTGAGTTATTGAACCGTTTATTCCCTGAATTACTCCCGCCCTTTCATATAAACTTGCAAGGTCACTATAAAGATACCCTGGATATCCCTTTCTTGCAGGTATTTCACCTCTTATTGATGATATTTCTCTTAATGCTTCACAGTAGTTTGTCATATCTGTCAGTATAACAAGGACATGTAAATTTTCTCTGAAAGCAAGGTATTCAGCACAACTTAAAGCAAGTCGTGGTGTGAATATTCTTTCAATGGCGGGACTGTCTGCAAGAGAAAGGAAAACTGCGGTATTTTCAAGTGCTCCTGATTCTTTAAAACTGTCAATAAAAAATCTTGCTGTATCAAATTTAACTCCCATAGCGGCAAAAACAATACAGAATTCTTCTCCCTTTACTTTTGCCTGACGCACTATTTGAGTTGCAAGGATGTCCTGTGGCAGTCCGCTTCCTGAAAAAATTGGGAGTTTTTGTCCTCTTACAAGAGTATTCATAATATCAATTGCTGATATTCCTGTTTCTATGATATTGTTTGGATAATCTCTTGCTGATGGGTTTATTGTACTTCCATTTATATCCACCATTTCTTCATAGGCAGGATAGGGTAAGTTATCCATTGGTTTTCCAAGTCCATCAAAAATTCTTCCAAGAAATTCCTTTGAGACACCGATTTTTAAAGGAGTTCCTTTAAAGCTTACTCGACAATTTTTTAGAGAAAGACCTGCTGTTCCGCCAAGAACTTCAACAACTGCAAATCCATCTCCAACTTCAAGAGTTATACCGATTTTTGTCTTTCCTGAACTATCAGTTATTTCAACAAGTTCATTATATCCAGCATTATGGATATTTTTTATTATAAAAATGGGACCTGAAACTTCTTCAAGTTCTGTGTATTCTCTCAATCTGTAATCTGCCATTTAAAAATTCTCCTCTTTCAATTTTTCATCAATTTCCTTTATTAACTTTTCAATTTCATTGATTTTATCTTCTGAATAAGTTGTTTTCATCCTTACAATTTTCTGATAAATATCGGTATTTTTTAACTCCTCTATTCTTATTCCCTTTTTTATAAGGTCTCTGCTTTTTTGATAGAAAAGAATAATTGCTGATAACATCAAATATTGTTTTTTTATTGATGTGAAAGTATCAACCGGGTCAAAAGCATTCTGTTGTAAAAAAGCATTTTTAAATAAAGAACAGATTTCAAGAACAAGTTGTTGTTGTTGAGGTAAAACATCAGGACCAACAATTTTAACAACATTCTGAAGTTTTTGCTCCTGTTGAAGAAGGTTCATTATTATAATTCTCTTTTCGTAAAAATCTTCACTTATATTTTCATCCCACCAAATTTTTATTTCATCTATGTATTCAGTGTAACTGTCCACCCAGCTTATAGAGGGAAAATGTCTTGCGTTTGCCAGTTCTTTGTCAAGTGCCCAGAATGCTCTTACAAATCTTTTTGTATGTGAGGTAACTGGTTCAGAAAAATCACCCCCTGGAGGAGAAACAGAAGCAATTATTGAAACAGAGCCAGTTGTATCCGCAAGTGTTTTAACATTTCCACTTCTTTCATAAAATTCAGCAAGACGAGTCGCAAGATAGGA
Organism: uncultured bacterium; assembly: GCA_964599135.1. GTDB lineage: Bacteria > Ratteibacteria > UBA8468 > B48-G9 > JAFGKM01 > JAGGVW01. The sequence continues at coordinate 5,701 of CAZRDZ010000035.1, read as the reverse complement.
AGGGAACCCTTCTTCAACAGGCATTTCTTCCATCCTGCTTGCAAGTTCTCTCAATGCCTCTGCCCATCTTGAAGTTGAATCAGCCATTAAAGCAACATTGTATCCCATATCTCTGTAATATTCTGCAAGAGTTATACCAGTATAAATACTTGATTCTCTTGCTGCAACAGGCATATTGGAAGTATTGGCAATTAATATCGTTCTTTCAAGAAGTATCTTTTTACTTCTTGGGTCAATGAGTTTCTGGAAGTTAAACAGGACATCTGTCATCTCATTTCCTCTTTCTCCACAACCAACAAAAACAACTACATCTGCATTACTCCATTTAGCAATCTGGTGTTGAATAACTGTTTTACCAGCACCAAAACCACCGGGGACAGCAACACATCCACCTTTTGCCACAGGAAATAAAGTATCAATAACTCTCTGCCCTGTAACTAATGGTTCAGAAACAGGGATTTTTTCTTTATAAGGTCTTGGAATTCTAACAGGCCACTTCTGCAACATCTTTATCTCTTTTTCTCCATTTTCTGTTTCCACAACTGCTATTGTTTCTTCAACCGTATATTTTCCTGAAGGAACAATTTTTTTAATTTTCCCTTTTATGTCAGGAGGAACAGGTATTCTATGTAAAACTTGAGATGTTTCTTCCACTTCTCCAATATACTCTCCCCCTTTTATTTCATCACCTTCTTTTTTTAATGGTTTAAAATCCCACTTTAACTTTCTATCAAGAGGTGGAATATCAACCCCTCTTTCAATAAAATTTCCTTTTTTTTCTTTTATTTTCTCAAGAGGTCGCTGTATTCCGTCAAATATCCCCTTTAAAAGACCTGGACCAAGTTCAACAGAAAGGGGAAGTCCTTCAGAAAATATTGGGTCTCCTGCTTTAAGAAGAGTTGTGTCTTCATATACCTGAATCCAGATTTTATTTTCTTTAAGACGAACAATTTCTCCAACAAGTTTCTCATTACCTACTTTAACCATATCCATCATTTTCATATTCTCTTCAGTTATCCCTATAATAATTGGTCCTGAAACTTTCAAAATTTTGCCTATCTCTCTTTCCATTAAAACACCTCTTTTACTATTTCCTTATAGATTTCCTCATATTTTCTTTTAATGCGTGCTTTAAAAGTGTCATCATATAAAATTTTTCTATCATAAGAAGAAATAATTACTCCTGAGTCATCAAAATCTTCTTGTTTGAGTTCAATTTCTATTCCTTCTCCAATCTCTTTTTTTATTTCTTCAATAAACTCTGGATTGAAAATTTCTTTATCATATTTTGAGTAATAAATAATTATATTTTTAGTTCCAATAGTTTTTATTCCTTCCATTATTGACTTTCTTAAAAAACTTCTGTAATTTTTATTGTTTCTGAAATTTTTTCCATACTTTTCAAGTTTTTCAAATATATCATTTATAAACTTCCCTCTTTCTTCAAGAATTGCTCTTTTTTTTTCAAGGCGCATGGATGTCATATACTTTTCCCTTATTTTCTCTATTTCTTTTTTCATTTCTTCAATCAATCTTTCCCTTTCCTTTTCCCCCTGTTTTCTCCCTTCTTCAATTATCTCTTTGACTTTCTTTTCTCCTTCTTTAACAATTCTTTCTCTTCCCTCTTTTCCTTTTCTTTTTATTATTTCAATTATTGTTGTTATATCTTTTTCCATTTTATAAACTTATTCCTATCGCTTCTTTTAAAAATTGTTTTGCGCTTTTCTCTTCAAGTTTCTTATCTTTTGAAGGTATTTCAATCACAAGTGGGAAAACATAATTATAAATTTGTTTTTCAATATCCTCTTTTATCAATGAAGAAATTACTTTTGTAACAAGAATAATCCCGACATCTTTCCTTGAAATTGTCTCTTTAAATAATTCTTTTGCTTCAGAGAAATCTTTTACAACTATTGTCTCAATGCCTGAAATTTTAAACCCGATACTGCTTTCTTCGTCACAAATACAAACAAGTTTCATTTTATTTTTCCCAGTATCATAATCGCAATTATAATTCCATAAATTGCAATCCCTTCAGCAAGTCCAACAATTACAAGAATTTTTCCAAATGATTCTGGCTTTTCTGAAATTGCCCCAACTGCTGCTGCTCCAACATATGCAACTGCAATTCCTGCTCCAAGTGCTGCAAGACCGGCTGAAAGGGCAGATGCGAAGTAAGGTAAGTGTGAAGAACCTGATATTCCTTCAGCAAAAGCGAAATTACCTGAAAATACAAAATAGAATATACAAAATCCGATAAATTTCAAAAGTCCTTTCCCTTTCATCATATTTTCCTCCTATTTTTCAACTTTTATTGGTTGATATATTTTTTTACCTGTAATAAAAAATTTTGAGAAGAATTCATAATAATTTAACCTCAATGCTTGAATTGAGACAATCATCCCTTCAAGAATAATAACAAATATATTACCCATAATTATAATAAACCAGGATAAAGAACCATTAGCAATGTGATTTAAAATTTTTGATATCTGGAAAATTGCAATGAAAAGACCTGTGTGAGCAAGAGAAAAAGCAGAAAGACGAATAAATGAGATGGTATTTGAAAGATAACCCAGAGCAGTTTCTATAAGTTCCATTAACTTCTCAAAAAATCCACTTAATATATTGGCTTCTTTTCTCCTGAATATAGAAAGAAAAATTGGACCAGAAATAAAAAGAGTAAATAAGAATAGAAGAACAATAAAATAAGATATGTGAATAGGAATTTTTTGACTTATTTTTTTTATTATCATTCCTGTTGAGAACCAGTAAATAAGTCCAGAAATTAAACCATTTTTATCGAAAAATAATTTTTCATAATCTTTCTCCCTTGCTGAATTTATTAAATTAAAAATTATCCCGGCAGTAATTACTGAAATTCCTGTAAAAATACCTATCTTTACCAGTTTCATTGTATTCTCTATTGGTTTAAAAAACAAAGGATGAAAATCAATTCCAAAGAAACTTCCGAAAAGAATTCCAAATAGTGAAGAACTTATACCTGCATACATTATTAACTTCCCGGAGTTTTTCATAATTTCTTTCTTCTGATAAAACAGAAACATCCCGAGTAAAAATAGAATAAGTCCATGTCCTGCGTCAGAAAACATAAAACCAAACATAAAGATGAAAGTTAAAGCAATGAAAAAAGTAGGGTCAATTGTTTTATATCCTGGTATTCCAAAAGTAGAAACAAGCATTTCAAATGGTTTCAAAAATTTATTATTTCTAATTTTTACAGGAATTTCTTTACGGTCAATTTTTATATCCTCTGCTTCTTTTTCTATCCAGAATGGTAAATTTTTTATTTTCCCCCTTATCTTTTTTTCATCCTCTTCAGGTATCCATCCACATATAATAGTTGTTTCATCTGTGTTAGCAGAAAAGTTTTTAAACTTAAGGATTGCTTTTCTTTCAGAAATGAAAGATAGTATAGCATTTATTTCTTTATTTTTCTTCAAAAGATAATTTTTTATTTCTTCTTCAATTTTCCTGATTTCTCCTTTTTCTCTCTCAAGTTTTTTTTCAATTTCCTCTTTTTTTTGAGATATTTGCCACAGATTTTCTGGGTATTCATATTTTTTTACATTTAACTTTTCCATTATTTCTTCAACTTTATGAATGTTTTCTTTAAGAATTATAAGAGAATAGAACAACTCATTTTTATCTATTTCTCTTAAAAAATGAAGAATATGGTGAATATTTTTTAATTTTTCTTCAAGTAAAAGTAACTTTTCTTTTTCTACTGAAATGAAGTAAATTTTTATAAATGAATAATATGAATCTGGTTTAAATGGGAGGAAGTTAAACTGTTTACCTATCTGAAGTTTTTTTTCTTCCTGTTGTATTTCCTTTTGAAGTTTTTCTTCCTTTTCAGTAATAGGTTGAATATATTTTTCAATTTCTACAAGTATTTTTTCAACATTCTGGTAAGTGAGATTTTCTGTTTTTTCCCATTCAAAATGCAATTTTGCTTTTTCCGTTAGTTTCTTTATCCGTTCCTCAATTCTTAATATTTCTTTCTCCTCTTCTTTCATTCCCACAGGCAATTTTATGTCTTTTTCTATCTCTTCTATGTTAACAGGATGTAAAACTCCCGCATTTATAAATTCCTTCATAATTTTTTCACTTTCTTCCTTCATAACAATGCAACTTAAAAATTTCATTTTGCTTATCATTTTAACACCATCTTAAGTTTTTCTCTTTCCCAGTTATACTTTTTTCCGTAAAGAAGTGAAATTAAGTTTTTTGTTTCTCTTTCCTTCAAAATCATATATCCAACAGGTGTTCCAATTGTAAATGGAAAACCATATAAAATTTTATGTATGTTGTCATAAAGAATTTGATAAAGAAAATTTTCAAATTTATAATAGTCACTATTTAGAAATTCTGTAAGAGAAGCATAAGGTGTTTTTGATAGAAAATCAAGAAAATCTTTTTCTGTCTTAAGTTTTTTCTCTTTTAGATTAATATATTTCCCTTCCAGAATGATGAAAGAATACAATTTTGAAATTTTTGAAGGGTAGTACTTTATTATTCTAAAAAGAAACCTTATGTTTTCTATATCAACAATTACCCCGATTATTCTCTTCATAACTTCTCTATCCATTTTTGATAATTTCTGACTTTCTTCTATCAATTTTTTATAATAGTAAATATCCACAAAAATTTCAGGATAAAAAATTGATTTTTCTTCATTGTAGAAATTTTTTGCTTCAATGAGTGGCTTTTTATATGGAGTTTTTTCAACAAGTGAGATTATCTCATCATATGATGAGGAATCTATAATTTTTTTATAATCAATTTTATGAACTATTTTTTCTTCTATAAGAAAATTGTGTATGTTGTTAGAAACTTTTTTATGCCATAATGAAAGTGCTGTTTTTATCTGTTCTACTTCATATTTCTCTATAAAAAGAGAAATAAATTCTTTTTCTCTTCTTGTTGGAATGAAGTTTTTAATTTTTCTGCATATTCCTATATCATTCTTTTTAAGAATTTTTTCTGTTAAAGGTAGATTTTCCAACTCTTTTTTATGAATTTTTGAAAAAATATTTCTATAATATTTTTTATTTTTTAATTCTTCAATTATTCCATCTATATCCTTCATATAAAGGGAGAAAAATTCTTCTTTTGTTAAGAGGTAAGAAAGCATTGCTCTTATTTTTCCATTGGCAAACGAATATTTTGTAATCTCAAGCATTTTTATTCAATGATTTTAAAAAATAATCTTTCAATAAGGTCATCAATATTTTTTTCAATTTCATCCAATGATTTTTTTACTTCTTCCCTTGCTTTTTTTATTTCTTCTGAAAGTTTTTTTTCAAGATTTCTTTTTTCTTCTTTTATTTTATCTTCTATTTCTTTTTTTGTTTCTTCAGATATCTTATTTTTATTAGCAGCACTTTCATCCTTTGCTTTCTGTATATCAATATCTACTTTTTTCCTGACCTTTTCAGTTTCACGCTTTTCTTTTTCTTCCTGCTCAATAATTTTTTCTATAATTTCTTTCATTTTTCTAAAAGTAAAGGATAGAGGGATATATCCTATTTTATTTTAAAAAAATTCCTTTGTAAACATACCGCCATTCCTCAAAAATAATCTCTATGAAAGTGAGGAAGATAATTTTACAATAAGCACAGAATACACAAGGAAAATAGCAATCCAGTTATAAAATTCAGAATTTTTTTTGACACCA
>CAZRDZ010000034.1:0-8967 GCA_964599135.1 uncultured bacterium | reverse complement strand
CCTAAAATACAGGAAGGGTCAAAAATTTTTTTTATCTTTACCATATCCATAATACCTTCTTTTCCATACATAATTTCAAGATATTTATGTTTTAGTTTCCCTATTCCATGTTCAGCAAAGCCGGTTCCACCAAAAGAAACTGCTTTTCTTACTGCACTTTCATAAATTTTCCATGCTTTCTCTTTTTTTTCTTCACTATCAGGAAAAAGGTTGAAATGCAGATGGTTTTCTCCAATATGACCGAAAAGTATCATATTTATATCAGGATTATTTTTCATTACCTCTCTATAAAATCTGAACATTAAATGGAACTTATCTTCAGGAACTGCTGCATCAACTGCTACCTTTACACTTCCTATTTTTTTAAAATAATCATTTACATTTTCAGGAAGTCGGTGTCTGAAATCAATTAATTTCTTGTAGTTTTTGGGGTCTTCACCTATCATTGTATCAACAGCCTTTATCTTTTCTGCTATTTCTACCCATCTTTCCATTTTATCAATATCCGAAATACCCTCGCAGTAAATAGCACAGGTGTTATCAGGAATTTCAGGGAAGTCATTTTTCAAAAATTTAAGTGCATTTTTATCAAAAAATTCTAAAGAAAAAAGTTGTAAAAGTTTTTTTTCTTTTTTTAAATTCATTACAACTTCAGGTATTTTTTCTTCATCCTCAATAAATAAAATTATTATAAATCTTTCAGGCAAACTTTCTATAACAGAAACTTCAATTTCTGTAAATATCCCAAGAGTTCCTTCCGACCCAATTAATAAATCTATTCCATCCATCCCTTCTTTTGAATAATATCCAGCAGAACATTTCACTTCTGGCGTTCTGTAAGAAGGAAGAGGAACTTTAAAACTCCCATAATCAATAAATCCATTTTCTTCAAAAATCTCTCCTCTTTTTATTTCCATCACTTCACCATTACTTCTGACCATTCTTATTTTTTCAACATATTTTCTTGTTGGACCAAATCTAAAACTGTATTCTCCAGAAGCATTTGTTGAAACATTACCACCAATAAAAGCAGTCCTTTCTGTTGGAAATGGAGGATAAAAAAGAGAAAATTTATCAAGTTCTTTAAGAAAATTATCAACTACTACACCTGATTCCATTCCTGCTTTTTTATTTTCTTTATCTATATATTTAATTTTATTAAAGTTCTCAAGAGAAATAATGCCGCCTTCTTTTGGTATTCTTCCACCAACTGTTCCAGTGCCACCTCCTGAAATTGTTAATGGAAATTTCTCTTTACTTTTTTCTTTCATTAGTTGGATAATTTCTTCTTCACTTTCAGGAATAAATAAAACTTCAGCATTACCCTGTTGAAAATTTGAAGAATCCTCAAGATAAGAAATTATTTCTTCTTTTTCTCTTTTTACTTTCATATTCTTTATGGAAATTATATTCCCAGGAAAGTTATTCCTGCTTTCTTACATTGGTTTATAACTTTTTCTTTATCAAAAATTATTGTTTTGCCACTTTCAACAGCAATTATTTTACCTTTTGCTTTCACCATTGTTTTTATTGTTTCAGGACCAACAACAGGAAGGTCAAATCTATCATCTTTCTTCTTCCCTGCTATTTTAACAACAACAAAATTTTCTACATATTTACCAGTTCTTTTTATCATTTCATCAGTTCCTTCAATTCCTTCAACAGCAATTATCATCCCATTTTTAACAGAGACACTCTGCCCACATCTGTATTTTTCTACATCTTTAAGAAATGCATAACCTGTTTCAATATCTTTTTCAGCCTTTCCATCTACTTTCCCACAATAAACTTTTTTTTCAGCAAGTTCATCATCAAAAATTTTTTTAAGAGATAATGTTTCAATCCCTTTGTTTTCAAGAAATGTAATTATATTTTTAACAATTGTTTCTCCTTGCCAGTTATTAGATGGTAAAATTTTATTTCCTAAAAAATCAAATTTTCCCTTAAATAAAATGGAAGGAGATATTTTACCAATCAGAAGTAATTTTTTAATCTTTTCCTTTTCAAAATACTCAATAAGTTCAGAAAATTTATATGGGGAAAATACTTTTGATTGTGTAAAATTAATTTTCTCAAATGAAAATGGGGAAAGAGTAAAATTTTTTTTAAGTTTTTTGTATGTATACTCTGAAAATTTATTATCACTTAAAAATATAGCAATTTTCTCATTATTTTTCACTTTGCAATACCTCTTTCAGAGTTTTTTATAAAATTTATTACCTCTTTGACTTCTTCACAGTTGTTTATTTTCTCAAGTTCTGAGATTGTTTCTGAAACATTAAGTCCTGAACGAAATATAATCTTATAAACTTTCTCCAGTAATTCAATTTTCTCTTTACTGAAATTTCTTCTTTTTAAGCCAACTTTATTCAATCCATATGGTTTTGCTGGTTGACCATTAGCCATAATAAAAGGAACAATATCTTTTGTAACTTTTGAACACCCACCAATTATTGAATGTTTTCCAATTTTGCAAAATTGATGGATACCAACTATACCACCGATTATAGCATAGTCATCAACTACAACATGCCCTGCAAGTGTTCCAGAATTTGCAATTATTACATTATTACCAATGATACAGTTGTGAGCAATATGTGAATATGCCATCAGTAGATTATTATTTCCAATTATTGTGTATTCTCCTTCAAATGTCCCGGGATTAATCGTCACAAATTCTCTTATAATATTGTTATTGCCAATTTTAAGAAATGTTTTTCCCCCTTTATATTTTAAATCCTGTGGAATACTTCCAACAACAGCACCTTTAAAAATTCTACAATTTTCTCCTATTTCTGTATAACCACATATATGAACATGTGGTCCTATTTTACAATTATCTCCTATTTTTACATTCCCTTCAATAACTGAATATGGACCTATTTCAACATTTTCTCCTATAATTACTTCAGGAGATATTATTGCTGTGGAATGGATTTTTTTCATTTATGGTTCAACCACACTAAACATCAAAAGTGCTTCAGCCGCTATTTTATCATTAACATATGTTTTACCTTGAATTTGCCCCACTTTACTTTTCAATTTTGCCACTTCAACTTCAATTATTAATTGGTCTCCAGGTTTTATTGCTTTTCTGAACTTTACTTTATCTATACTCATAAAATATGCAAGTTTCCCTCTATTTTCTTCCTTATTCAACATTAAAACACCACCAACCTGAGCCATTGCTTCAACAATTAGAACACCTGGCATTACAGGTTTACCTGGAAAATGTCCCTGGAAAAACCATTCATTTATAGTGACATTTTTTATCCCTATTGCTTTATTTTCTTCAATCTTTAAAATTCTATCAACAAGTAGAAAAGGGAAACGATGAGGAATAACTCTTTCAATGTCCTCAATCTGAAGTTCTTCTCCTGTATCTACTTTTTCTGAAATTAAAGGAGAAGTAACAGCAGCCCCTCTTTCTTTTTTCACTTTTTCCCGTATTTTCCTTATCAATTTTGTATTCACAGAATGACCACTTCTTATGCCAATTATATGTGCCTGCACAGGATAACCAAGTAAAGCAATATCACCAATAAGGTCAGCAATTTTATGTCTTACAGGTTCATCTTCAAATCTGAATTCATTATTGAGAGGTCCACTTTCTGATAAAACAAGGGTATTATTGTAATTTGAACCTTTTCCCAGACCTATTTTTCTTAAACTCTCTACTTCATTTTCAAGACAGAAAGTCCTCGCAGGAGAAATCTCTTTTTCATAAATCTCAGGGGTAATTTCATATGAAGCAAATTGTGATTTTAAGAAAGTATAAGGATAATCAAGAGTATATGAAATCTTGAATTTATCAGATGGGAGTGCAATTATGTGAGAACCATTACTTGAAATATAAATTGGTTCCTTAATTTTATAAATTTCTTTTTCTTCATCCTGTTCTTTTATACCTGCTTCTTTTATAATATCAACAAATGGCTTTGAACTTCCATCAAGACCTGGACATTCTGAACCATAAATTTCAATAAATATATTATCTATTCCAAGAGCATAAAGGGCAGAAAGTAAATGTTCTATCGTATGTATCTGGACTTTCTCATTCCCTATGGATGTTCTTCTTGGATATTTTGAAGTATCAAGTAAGTTTGTTATATCTGCTTTAACTGGTTCTGTATTCTCAATATCTTTTCTCAAAAAAATTATACCTGTTGATACATCGGATGGTTTAAAAATGAGTTTTACTTTTTTGCCTGTATGCAGCCCCACTCCTTCTATTGAGACAATGTTTTCAATCGTTTTTTGATATTTCTTCTCCATAATGTTCTTCTAAAATTTTTTTGAGATTTTCTATTTTTTCTTCAAGTTTTTTAACCTTTTCCGTTAATTCTGGTTGTTTCCTGACAAAGACCTGGTATCTCATATCCTCCCATTTGTCTCTTGCAGGAAAGCCAGTAACATGAGTATTCGGAGGGATATGTTTTGTAACTCCTGCTTTCCCTCCAATAATTACATTATCCCCAATTGTTATATGCCCTATAATTCCTGCCTGACCTGCTATAATTACATTCTTCCCTATTTCTGTGCTTCCTGATATACCGACCTGTGCAACTACAATTGTGTTATCGCCTATTTTCACATTATGAGCAATTTGAACAAGATTATCAATTTTCACTCCATTTCCTATATATGTTTTATCAAATCTTGCTCTATCTATTGTCACATTTGAACCAATTTCAACATCATTACCAATTTCAACAATTCCTATCTGGGGTATTTTATGGTGAACTCCTTTAACTGTAGCAAATCCAAATCCATCTCCACCAATTACTGTCCCCGGATGAATAATTACTCTATCTCCTATTTTTATTCTCTCTCTTATTACCACATGTGGATAAATAAGACAATTTTTACCTATTTTAGTATAATGTCCAATATAAACACAGGCACCTATCGTTGTATCATCTCCTATTTCAGCATAATCTTCAATTACAGCAAATGGCTGAATTGAAATGTTTTTCCCGAGTTTAACATTTTTTCCTATTATTGCTGTGGGATGAATTCCTGGTTTAAATTTTATTGGTTCGGGTCCTATAAGAGTCATAATTTTAGCAAAAGCCAATGAGGGATTTTCTACCTGTATCAAAACTGCTTTTCCTGTATTGTTTATTTCAGGAGAAACAAGGACAGCAGATGCTCCTGTAGTTTTAAGAAGATTTTTATACTTATCTGTTGCAATAAAAGTAAGGTCTCCTGCCTCTGCCTCCTTTATTCCAGAGACACCAGTAATAACAACATTCTCATCACCTATCACTTTTCCACCAACTAATTCTGCTACTTCTTTTACTGTCATTCTCATCTCATCTTCATTTTTTTGAATTTAAAAGTTTAATAACTTCATCAGTTAAATCGCTTGCATCTTCTCCATATAAAATCGCTCTCTTATCAAGAATTATTGAATATCCATGCTTTTTACCATATTCTTTTAACGCATCTTTTATTTCCTGTAATCTTTTACTTTCAAGTTCTTTTCTTCTATTATCAAGTTTTTTATTAACCTCACTCCACTTTTTTGTAAATTCCTGGATTTTTTCTTTTATTGCTTCTTCCTTCTTTTTCTTTTCTTCTGGTTTAAGAACATCTTTTTTCTTATCATAATCTGCCTGCATCTTTTTAATTTCTGTCTGTAATGCATTAATCTTTACCTGTTCCTTCTCTACTTCTTTCTTAAAAGATGCTTCACTTTCCAGCGCTTTTTTATATCCAGTAAATACTTTCTGTAAATCAACATATCCAACCTTACTGGCAGAAAAAGCAACTGAAGAAACTAAAAAAATACCATAAACTACTCCTTTTAATATTTTGTCTTTCATTTCTTCTCCTTTCCCATATTGGAAATAAAAAATTTTAAAAACCAAAACTCATTCCTATATGAATCTGCCCTCTTGATTCTCCTTCTTCTCTATCAAGAGCATAACCATAATAAATTTCAACAGGTGCATTGAAAAAAGGAACAATTACTTTCACACCTGCTCCAACTCCTTTCTTAAAATCAGAAAATTTCCATTTATCCCAAACATTACCTATATCAAAGAATAAAACACCTTTTAATATATCTTTATATAAAGGATATATCATTTCTAAATTTTGTGCAAATATCACTTTTCCTCCTACATAATTTCCATTTTTGTCCTTTGGCGATAATGTTCTTTCATCATATCCTCTCACTGTTCCTATACCACCACCAAAAAATCTTTCATAAACTGGTATTTCATCTGTATCTCCCAGCTCTTTTATCCATCCAGCATAAGTTCTACTGTGAAAAACCCATTTTTTAAACGGATGATAATAATTATTTTCTACTGTTGGTTTTATAAAATCAATATCTCCCTGAAAAATCCCCCCTGCATATTCAAGGTCAATATCAAACTTATTTCCTCTATTGGGAGAAAAATTCCTGTCAAGATTATTATAAATAAAAGAAAAAGTTATACTATTTTTTCTTAAACTTCCTTCCTGGTGTTTTAATGAAGGTATTTCAATATCTGATAAATCGTTTTTTTCAGATAAAATCTTGATACCAAATGAAAATTTTTCCCATCTTCTTCCAATTCTTAAGTCACCACCTGTATTTTCAATTGTATAATCATCCCATTCATGTCTCAATCTATAAATATCAGGTCCTATCCATACCGGCTTATCAAGGAAATATGGCTCTGTAAAACTCAATTTAAAATTCCTTGCCTCTGTTCCTATTTCAGTTGTTAAAGAAAGATGCTGTCCTCCGCCAACAAAATGGGGTGGATTTGTAATATCAAAATTGTTCTGTTGAATACTTACCATACCAACAATATTATCAACACTACTGTATCCACCACCAATGAGAAAGACACCTGTTCTTTCTCTTTCTTTCACATCAACCACAATATCTGCAGTATTTTCTTCTTTTTCAGCAAATTCAGGAAATATTTTAATATCTTCAAAATAATTAAGGTCTTTCAAATTATTATAACTTTTCTTTATTTTTTCAGAAGTTATTACATCTCCGGGATAAACTTTCAGTTCTCTTCTTATGACTTTATCTTTTGTTTTCGTATTTCCCTTTATTTTTATCTCACCGGCATAATAAACATCTCCTGGTTCTATATAATACACAAGGTTAATATACTTGCCTTTTCTTAATGGGATAGGGGTAATACTTGCTCTTATATATCCTCTATTATAATAAAGATTTATAAGATTTCTTATATTCTCCTGTGCTTTTTCTTCATCAAAAACATCGCCTTTATTTTTTAGAGCAAGAGATGAAAATAATTTGTTTTTATCAAAAAGTAATTTCCCTTTAAAATCAATATTTCCAAGAAAATACTGAGCTCCTTCTTTTATATCAAATTCAACAATAATTCTTCCTCTCCTTACAGGAACAATTTTCCCTTTTACTTCTACATCTAAAAAGCCATTTTTCTTATAAAATCTTTTTACACTTTCAATATCTCTTTCAAATGTTTCCTTTTTAAATGTGCCTCTGAAAATCGGCATCATTCTTCTTTTCAACTTTACAAGTTTCAACAATTTTCTTTTTGAGAAACTTTTATTCCCTTTGAAAACAATTTTCTGAATATAACTCCTCCCGCCTTTCTCATCAATTTTAATATAAATATTTCCTTTACCGTTGACAACCTTCTTCTTATAGGATATTTCAACAAAATTCACTCCCTTTTTTATATAATTCTTCTTTATCTCTTCTATCCCATTTCTCAATTTAATTTCATTAAATACTTCTCCTTTATTTATACCAAGAAATTTAAGAAGTTTTTTTCTCCTGAAAATTCTATTCCCGGAAAAATATATCTCTCCTATTACTGGATTTTCAATCAGGTCTATCTGAAGATACACATCCTGCCCTTTTTTATCATACTTATAACTTACACTTGAAAAATATCCTGTTTCTGCAATTCTTTTTATATCATCTCTTACAACCCCTTCATTAAATTCTGCCCCCACTTTTGTCTTCATCAAAGAAAATATTTTTTCTTCACTGACCGTTTTATTTCCAATGACTTTTATTTCTTTTATGTATAACTGAGGGAAAGCAGAGAAAGCAAAACTAAGCAGGAATAACAGTGGTAGAATCTGGTTTTTTTTCAATTTTTTCTCCTTTCTTTCGCAATCGGAAGGAAAGTTGTTCACCTTTTCTTTCTACAATTATAACTGAATTTGAAGGAAATTTATCTTTCAGAATCTCCTCTGATAACGGGTCTTCAAGATACCTTGATATTGTTCTTCTCAAAGGTCTTGCTCCAAATTCAGGATTTGTTCCTTTCTCAATAAGAAACTTCTTTGCATCCTCTCTCAATGAAATTGATATATTATGTTCTCTCAATCTTTCCTTTACCTCTTCCAATTCAATCTCTACAATCTTAAAAAGATGTTCTTTTTTAAGAGGATGAAATATGATTATTTCATCTATTCTATTTAGAAATTCTGGTCTGAATGTTTTTTTAACTTTCTCAATAATTTTATCTTTAAGGGTAGTAAATGAAAAATTATCATCCTGTCCCTGAAATCCAATAATTGCTTTATTTTTGAAAATATTTGTTCCAAGATTTGATGTCATTATTAAAATAGTATTTTTAAAACTTACGCTTCTTCCCAATCCATCTGTAAGATGACCATCTTCAAGGACCTGTAAGAGTAAATTGAAAACATCAGAATGTGCTTTCTCAATTTCATCAAGTAAGATAACACTGTAAGGTCTTCTTCTAACTTTTTCTGTTAATTGTCCCCCTTCTTCATAGCCAACATACCCGGGAGGTGCCCCTATCAATCTTGTCACTGAAAATTTTTCCATATATTCACTCATATCAATCTGGATAAGTGCCTGTTCATCACCAAAAAGAAATTCAGCAATTGCTCTTGCAAGAAGTGTTTTACCAACCCCTGTTGGACCAAGAAAAAGAAAACTTCCAATTGGTCTTTTTGTATCTTTAAGTCCTGCTCTTGACCTTCTTA
>CAZRDZ010000033.1:0-9094 GCA_964599135.1 uncultured bacterium | reverse complement strand
TCCATCTTTCTTCAGGAGTTGGAAATTCAACAGATATATTATAAGAAAGATTCCAGGCATTAAAGGTCCAGACTTTTGGTAAATTTGGTTCAAGTAAACCAATCCAGTTACTTAACTGGACAAGTTCAAAATATTTCCCTTCTTCTTGCAATTTTCTTGCCCTCATCCATAAAAAATCAGTTAATATTCCTCTAAAGCCACCAAGAAGTATAGTTGTAAAAGCAATTTCTGGAGGTAATTTTTTCAATCTTTTTTCTTCTGGTAATGATGATTTCCTTATTTTTTGAGTTTGAAAAAGGGGATTTAGAGAAATATAGAAAAATATAAAAGCAAGAATAAGTAAAATTAAACACTTAATTCTTTTATTCATTAAATACTCCCAGTTCTCTTTTTGAAAAATATAAAATTGCTAAAATCAAAATAGGGACTGCACCAAAAATTGTTGTTTTTAAAAACACATCTTTTAAATATGAAAAAGGAAGAATAAGAGAATCTTCAATATAAATATGAGGCAAAAATTTATTTAGAGGAGGAAGGATAAACAAAGAAAATTTAAGTAATGGATAAGAAAAATATGTAAAAATTTTCTTCTCTCCCATTAATGAATTTACAATGAGTTCTGAAAAACCATGTAAATAGGAAATGAAAATTAAAACAGATGTAGAAATGGCAGCAGTAAGTGTTGAAACAATAGCAGAAAAGAATATACCCATTGCAGAAATAAAACCAGTAACAAGGAGTAAATTGAAACCACTTCTTAAAAGATTATCCCAGTAATTTTTCCATGGATAACGAATTTTAAGTTTCTCTTTATTAAAAAGAATACTTATATTTTCAGGGTCTATATTCATATATGTTATTTGTAATTGGCCTTTTTTACTAACGCATTCAGAAGGGATTTTTAAACGGTGGACTTCATTTTGAGAAAACTCTGTTAAAACTTCTACTGGTTTTTCCATAGAAGGATTACCTATAAGCCAATAACCAGTTATTTCTTTTTCTTCTTTCTTTGAAGTATAAAACTTAAAAGTTAAATAAATATCAGAAGATACATTTTTAATTCCTTTAAAGTTCCAGGTTATTTTCCCTCCCGGTGGGATTGCATATGTTTCTCTCTTTTTTAATTTAGATTTTTCTTCTTCACCGGAAATGAATGAATATGGAGAAATTTGAGCATAAGTTAAGAATATATTTTTTTCTTCTTTAAAATTGCTTTTTATTTTTTTTGAAAGAAAAACTGAAAATAAAGACATTGATAAAAGAAAAGATAAGATAAGAAGAAAATTTAAGAATAAAAAACCTATCCATTTACCGAGAATAACCTGCCCTCTTTTTAATGGTTTTGAATCAAGGAGAAACATTGTCTTTTTTTTCAATTCGTCACTTATAGAAACACAGGAGAAGGCAATATTCACAGTGATAAGTATTATTGAAGATAAAAGGAAAGAATAAGTTACGAAGACCTTAAATTTACCTTCAGCCGTTCCATCTCCCTGTAAATATGAACACCAGAAAGGGATAAGGAAAAAAATTATAGATAAGGAAATGAAACCAAAAGTAAAAATATGCTTTTTTACAGTTAAATAAGCAAGGGAAAATATTTTACGAATCATCTTTATGGAGTAATTTTTGAAGTAAATCTTTATCTACTTCTTTTTCCTTTTTTTCTTCTTTATAAGATTTTTCTTTCTTCTCTTTAACTTCTTCCTTTTTCTTTTTCACAACATCCAGGAAAAATTTCTCAAGAGGATTTTTTTCTCCTTTATAAGAATCTAAAAGTTCATCTACCTTTCCTTCTGTTATCATTTCTCCACGATAAAGTATAATAATTCTATCACATATACTCTCAATATCAGCAAGTAAATGACTGCATATAAGGATTGTTTTACCTTTTTTCTTTAAATCTAAAAGTATATTTTTTATTTCATTACTTCCAATTGGGTCCATACCATTTGTTGGCTCATCAAGTATAAGAAGTTTTGGGTCATTTATAAGTGACTGAGCAAGCCCAAGTCTTCTTGCCATTCCTTTTGAATACTCTCCCACAGGTCTTATTTCATAACCTTTTATCCCGAGCATTTTAAGTAAAAGTTCTATTCTTTCATTTCTTATATTTGAAGGGAGATTAAAGACCTTACCAAAGAAATCAAGTGTCTCGTATGCATTTAAATATGAATAAAGATAATCTTCTTCCGGGAGATAACCAATAAATCTTTTTGCAAGATTGTCTCCTGGCAGTTTTCCAAAAACACTTATTCTTCCATGTGTTGGATAAAGAAGTCCTAAAATTAACTTTAATGTTGTGGATTTGCCGCTACCATTTGGACCAAGTAATCCTAATATTTCTCCTTCATTTACTGAAAACGAAAAATTCTTAAGAGCAACAACTTTCGGTTTTCTCCAGAAATCTTTAAATATTTTTGTTACATTATCAAATTTTATTATCTCATTCATATTTTACAAGACGAGCACTGTTAAAAATTACTATAATTGAACCAACTTCATGATATAATGCTGCTATAATTGGATTAAAAATACCTGCCCCTGAAAATATAAGCCCTAATAAAACAAAGATACCTCCAAGAGCAATGTTCTGATAAATTATACGATTTGCAAGTTTTGAAATTGACAAGAAAAATGGAACCTTTTTCAAATCATTTGACATAAGTGCAACAGAAGAACTATTTATTGCAACATCACTTCCCATTGCTCCCATTGCAACACCAATGTCAGATGCTGTAAGGGCTGGTGCATCATTTATCCCATCTCCTATTGTAAGCACATGATATCCTTCACTTTTCAATTTTTCTACTACTTCAAGTTTTGTTTCAGGCAAACATTCAGATATTACTTCTTCAAACCCAAACTCTTTCGCAACTTTTTCAGCCACCTCCCTCCTATCTCCTGTCAACATAATTAGTTTTTTTATCCCTGTTTTTTTAAGCATATCTGCTGTTTCCTTTGCTCCAACCCTCATCTGGTCCTCAACTTCAATCCATCCGTAATACTTTGAATCTATAGCAATATGTAAAACACTTCCTGCATTTTCTTTAACCCCGGGAATATCTACTCCGTTTTCTCTTAACCAGGAATCTCGTCCTACTAAAATTTCTCTATTTTCAACTTTACCTTTAACTCCTTTTCCACCAAATTCTTCAAAATCTTCTGGTTCTCCCAGTTTAATTTTCGCTTTTTCTGCAAGTTTTCTCACTGCTTTTGCTATAGGATGGAGAGAATGTTTTTCAATTGTGCCAGCATAATATAAAAACTTTTCTGGTGGGATTTCAACAACAGGATTTAGGGAAGTAACTACAGGTTCACCAGTGGTAAGTGTTCCTGTTTTATCAAATATAACAGCATCTATTTTTGGAGCAACTTCAATTTTACTTGGCTCTTTAACCATTATTCCTGAACGGGCAGAAGAAGATAAAACTGCAATTACAGCAGTTGGAGTTGCAAGAAGCAAAGCACATGGAACTCCAACTATTAAAGCAGATATTGCCCGCAGAGTATCTCTCGTAAAGAAAAGTATGAGACAGGAAATCATAAGTATCACAGGAATATACCATTGAACATATTTTTCCATTAAGGTCATTATAGGAAGTTTTGTTTTTTCTGCTTCAAGAATTAATTGTTTAACTTTTCCTAATGTTGTATCTTTCCCTGTTTTTGTAATTTCAACAAGAATTGCTCCTGTTAAATTTGCTGTTCCTTCAAATACCTGGTCTCCTTTTAATTTATCTACCGGTAAGGACTCTCCTGTAATTGATGCTTCATTAACTGTTGTTTCACCTTTTATTATAATTCCATCAGCAGGTATATTTTCACCTGGTTTAACTCTTATTATATCTCCTTTTTTAAGTTGGCTCACCATTACATCTTTCTCTTCCTCCCCTATTACAAGATGAGCAGTAGGTGGAGTTAATTTTAAGAGCGATTCAATTGCTTCTCTTGCTCCAAGAGTAGTTCTATGTTCTAAAAGATGCCCTAATGTAAGAATAAACGCAACAACTCCAGCAGTAACATAATATCCCAGAGCAATACAGGCAAGAACCGCAATACTCGCAAGTTCATTGAGTTTGAGTTTCCCTGTGTAGAAACCTCTAAAAGCACCTGCAACCATTGGTAATCCTAAAAGAATTGCACCAAGAAAACTACTTATGCCAGAAATTTCAGGTCTATCAGGAAATATACGACCTGCTATTGCTGCATTTATAATGAATATTCCACCTATAAATGTAAATATTAAAGCCCTTATAAGTTCTTTCTCTTCTTTTCGAACATGAACAGGTTGATATATTTCTCCTTCCATCTTACTCACCTTCTTTCCATTTCCTTGGTTTACTTAAAATTATTCTTAACTCATTCTCTTTACTTGGTAATGGCTTGTTCAGTATAAATTTATCCTTTAATTTTTCAAGAATTTCTTCAATTTTTTCCTGATAGAAATATGAAAGATAAATATTAAGTTCCTTGCTTCCCTGTTTATATTTCTTTGTTAACTTCTTGATATATTCAGCATCTGCATACGCTTCATTGACAACTTCACTGTAATATGTGTTTGCTTCACTTATAATCTTTGCTGCTTCTCCTTTTGCAATGTTTATAACTCTATTGGCGTATGACTTTGCCTCATTTATTTTGGTACTTTTTATTTGTTCTGCTTTAACAACTTTATTGAAGGCATCTGCAACCTGTAAAGGAGGAACTGAACGGTCAAGGTAGACAGCAACAAGTTTCAAACCAGTATCCAGTTGGTCAAGTATTTTCTGTGCTTCTATTTTTACCATATAAGAAAAACTTTCAAGTTTTGTTCTTAATGCTTCATCTACATTATATTTACCAGCAATTTTAACTATTGCGTAAGATACAGCACTTTTTATTAAACTTTTCTCATCTGAAATATTTTTAATATATGAAATTGGGTCATCTATTCTGTATTCAATATGCCAGAGAGTATGTATAATATTTTTATCCCCTGTTATAAGATATCCGTGAAGATAAGGAATTAAGAATGGAGCAGGAGAAACCTTTTCTTTATCAAGGTCAGAACTCCAGAATTTTCTTAATTCCAATGACTTTACCCTCTTAACAGGAATTCTTACAACCTTATCAATTGGTTCAGGAAAAGTCCAGTGAAAACCGGGCTTTAAAATCCTTTTATCCCCAACACCTTTAATTTTTCCCCATCTGAGAACAATAGCAACTTCATCCTGTTTTACAGTGAAAAATCCTGATAATAAATAAGAAATTATCAATATTCCAATCAAAAACTTTAAAAACTGAAAACTTATTTTTAGTGCCTTAGAGAAATATTCTAAGGCAGCACTTCCTTTACTTTTTCTTTCCATTTTTTTTCTTTAAAGGTTTTTCTATGAATAAATCATATGGAGGTGTTCTGCTATCAAGTATTACAGTTGAATTGTTTTTCAATGTTTTTTCCAGTGCTTGAAGTTTTCTTAAGAAAATTGCAAGTTCTTCATTCTTTGTGAATATATCATAGTATTTAGATGCAGCAGCATCTCCTTCTCCCCTTATTTTCATTGCCCGAGCCCTCGCTTCAGCAAGGACTTTTTCCTTTTCAGCATCTGCCTGTGCTTTTATATTACTCGCCATACCTTCTCCTTCTGCAAGAAATTTCTGAGCAATTCTTTCCCTTTCTTTTTTCATTCTTTCAAAAACATCCTTTGTTACATCTGCAGGAAACTGCATTTTTGTAAAAACAACTTCTAAAATTTTTATTCCATATATTTTTTCTGATTCTTTTGTGGATAATTCTTTTATTTTTTCCTGCATTTCATCTAATTTAAGGAAATCTTCATTAACATTTATTAAATTAGCAAGTTTGTATATTCCTATAATTCCATTTTTATAATTTCTTACAAGAGAGATAAGTTTTTTTTCAGCCGACTCTTTATCTCCTACAGAGGTAAAAAATTTAAGTGGCTCTTTAATTTGCCAGAATATTGAAGCAGTTAAGATTATATTTTTACCATCAGCAGTATATGTTTCTTCCATTTTTGTTTCAAGCACCTGTATTCTTGTATCAAAAATATAAACTTCCTGTATTGGCCAGGGTGCTTTCCAGTAAAGACCGGGTTGTTTTATAACACGAACAGGTTTACCAAAAGTTGTAACAACAGCGGTTTTACCCAATGGAACCTGAAATGCAATTAAATAGAGGAAAAGTATTATAAAAAGCAAAAAACCAAGCAAGAAAGTGTAAAAGTTTAATTTCTCTTTCATTTTTTCTCCTTTGTTTCAGTTCCTTCTCCTAAAAAAAGATTTTCTGGTAAAGGTGTTTTTTCAAGGTCAATTATAGTAACATTTCTTTCTCTATCTGAAACAACAATATATTTTGTAGGATATAAAAGACATTCTTCTAATGTCTTCAAATAATGTCTATATTTAAAAATTCTCGGATTTTTCCTGTATGCCAATAGTTCATTTAAAAACTTTCCTCTTTGCCCTTTAGATTCTGTTGACCTCACAAATTTATAAGATTCTGCTTCTACATTTATTCTGGAGGCACTGTATCTTGCTAATGTTAATTCTTTATTACTATATGCTTCAGCATCAAGAATATAAGCTTCTTTCCTTTCCATTGCCCCAACAACTTTCTCAAAACTTTTTGCCACTTCAACCGGAGGATGAACATTTCCAAGATTAACAAGAATTATTTTTATCCCAAGATTATGTTTATCAACTTCTTTCTGTATTTTCTCCATTAAAAAATTAACAATTGAAAGTCGCTTTGAAGTCAATACTTCATGAAAATCAACTCCCATCATTATTCTTGTAAATTGGTTTCTAACAAGAGAACTTAAAAGTTTCTCCGGTTGAGAATGAAGATATGCATAGGCAAATAACTTATCAGGGTCAATTTTATAATAAACCCAAACAACACCACTCATAAAATTTACAGGAACACTTATATATTGAGAAGTAGAAGTAATACTTTCTTTACTTGCAATTATCCAGTTAAATTCTTCTTTGTAATGTTTTTCTGTCCAGAGTAATCTTTCTCCTTCTTCTCCCTTAGCACCAATTCTTATAGTTTTTATTCTTTCAACATTATAAATTTTTGCTTTACTGATAGGCCAGGGAAGTTTGAAATGAAGCCCCGGCCCAAAAACTTTCCCATTTCCTATAGGTCTCCCTAAAAATTCTATGAAACATCTCTCATAAGGTCTAACTATCACAATGCATGTTAAAAGGTAAAGAAATGTTATTTGAATTAATAGAAGAGGAATAATCCTCTTTTTTATAAATTGATAAAACCATGTTTGTGTTATACGAAAACCAAATTGATAATCAATTATTTCTGAAAAAGATGGTATAACTTCTTCAGGAACAGAGAGTAAATACAGAATTTTTGAATCGAAAGGAAATTTTTTTTCAACTTTAGGTGAGCGATAAAAAGAAGCAATTATGTTTAAAAAATATTCAATACCAATTATAATTAAAAGAACACTCAAGATATAAAAAATAAACCATTCAACTTTTGGAAGATTAAGATTCTTTAAAGTTAATGAAATTGCTGCAAGAAAAGAAAATATTGCATTAACTCCTAAGAAACTCCCAAGAGATTGTAAATCCTTCCATATTTTATCTTTTGACATTCCAAGAATATAACGGGAGAGTAAAAATATGGGGAATGTTATACCTATTAGTAAAAGAGGAATTACAGAAGTATGTTGATAAAGAATCTTCTGACTACGGAAATAGAAAATCAATTTTATTGGAGTATAAATAAGAAAAAATGAAGTTATAAAAGTAAAAATAGGAACAAGGTATTTTTCAGTTTGCTGTAATCTTGCACGGGAAACAAGAAGTAAAGTTTCTTCTTCTTTAAACATTCTTCCTTCTCTTTTTTTTATCTCTTCAACCTCTTCCAACTCCAGTTTTTCTTTATATCTTTGATGGAATAAAAGGAAAAGAATAGCAGAGATGGGAATACCAATTCCTATATGAAAGGTTTCCAGAAGAAGAATTGGAGATTTAACTTTTGAATATATTATGTAAAAAATTAAAGATAAAATAACTTGAAATATTAAAGTTCCAATGGATATTTGAAACCCAAGTTTTAATTTTCTTTTATCTTCCACCAGAAATCTCCTCCCTTTCCCAGATACTCAATCCAAGAAATATCATTCCTAATGTATAAAAAAATGTATATTCAGCAGATTTGAGTAAATATTTCATTGAGAGAATTCCTTTATGCCAGAATTCTTCATTCCAGAAAACCTGAAAATTCGGGATTAAAGAATAAACAATCTTCATACCCTGATTTGTCAATAATTTTTTGAAAAGATAATCTGAAGTAAGCCCAAGAAGGAAAATTAAGAATGAAAAGGTTAATGCAAAAGAGATTTTCCCTTTCAAAGAAAGAATAGAGGCAACAGGAGATATAATAATTCCACTCATCCAGAGAAGTAAAGCAGGTTTAAATAAATTTAACTGTAATGAGTTTTTTCCAAGAAGATAAAGAAGGAAAAGAGATAAAAGAATAAGAATATTAAATGATATTATAAATGAAGAACCAAAGTTTTTATCAGAATAATAATTAGATGCCCCTGCAAATATAACAGCAAGTAAAAGTGGTATAAATTCAAACCATAAAATATAATAATCCACTTTACTGTATGCAGCCTCAGGAACTCCCATTCTTAAAGTCATTATAAGCACTACAATAAGAGGTATAATTATGAGTAATAAAGAAAATGACACAGCAAGAATTTTTGATAAGAGAAATGTAAAACGAGAAATGGGTTTACTTAAAAGAAGTGTGCTGGTTTTCTCTTCCATCTCCCCCCCTACAATTGAGAAAATGCCTAAAACAGATGAACCAAGAACTGCCAGCAGTATTGTTGCCATTCCCATATCAAGAATTAACTTTTTTGCATTGAGGAATGTAAACATTGTAAATGCAGGACTTGAAAGTATGAAAAGATAACATCCTAACATAATTAGTGAAAAGAATGACTGCCTTATTATATTATAAAAAGATATTTGCACTAATGCTAAAACATTTCTCATATATAACTTTCTCCTTTCTTTTTATATATACTTTTTTTTACCACTTTCGTCAAGT
>CAZRDZ010000032.1:0-9108 GCA_964599135.1 uncultured bacterium | reverse complement strand
TCAAATTGACCAGAAAAAAAGTGTGTGATAGAATTAAAACAAAGTTAAAAGATTTTTTTGTAGAACTAAACATTAAAAAAGGAGGGAATTATGGGATGGTTAGTTTTAGGTTTTTTTGTGTTTATTTTGCTTGCTAATTCCATCAAAGTTGTCAATGAGTATGAAAGAGGAGTTATATTTCGTCTCGGAAGATTGGTAGGTGCAAGAGGTCCAGGTCTTTTCTTTATTATCCCTATGATTGAAAGGATGATAAAAGTGAGTTTGAGAACTGTAACATTTGATGTGACACCCCAGGAAGTTATGACAAAAGATAATGTTCCGATAAAAATAAATGCTGTTGTTTATTTCAGAGTTATGGACCCGAATAAAGCAATTGTTGAAGTTGAGAATTATCAAATGGCGACAATGCAGATAGCACAGACAACTTTGAGAGGAGTTTCGGGACAACTTGAACTTGACGAAATACTTGCTGAAAGAGAAAAAATAAATCAGCGTCTCCAGCAAATTATAGATGAACAGACAGACCCATGGGGAGTGAAAGTAAGTATAGTTGAAATAAAAGAAGTTGAACTTCCAGATAGTATGAAAAGAGCAATGGCAAGACAGGCAGAAGTTGAAAGAGACCGAAGAGCAAGAGTTATAAATGCTGAAGGAGAACTACAGGCATCAGAAAAATTAAAACAGGCAGCAGAAATCCTTTCTCAAAGTCCTGTTGCAGTGCAGTTGAGATTTTTCCAGACAGCAGCAGAAATAGCAACAGAAAAAAACTCAACACTTGTTTTTCCAATACCCCTTGAATTTTTAAAGGTGTTTGATAAGAAGAAAGAATAGTTTTTATATTCAAAATGAAAGATTTTGAGAGAGTAGGGATTGTTGGGCTTGGGCTTATAGGTGGTTCTATAGCAAAAACAATAAAGAAAAGAAATAAAGAAATAAAAGTTTATGGTTTTAGCAGAAGAAGAACAACTCTAATTAAAGCAAAAAGACAAAATATTATTGACTTATATTTTTTAAATTTTGAAAAATTATTAAGAAGTTCAGAACTTCTTATCTTATGCACTCCAATAGATAAAATTGAATATTACTTTAGAGAAATAAAAAAATCAAATAAAAAGGTAATAGTTACAGATGTTGCAAGCGTAAAAGAAGAAATTGTAAAAAAGGGTGAAGAAATTCTCGGGAAAAAATTTCCTTTTATTGGCTCACATCCGATGACCGGTTCAGAAAAGGTAGGACTTGATGCATCTTCTGAGAATCTCTTTGAAGGTAAAAATGTAATAATTACTCCAACAAAATATTCAGAAAAAGATATTTTAAAAAAAATTGAAAATTTCTGGAAATTTCTCGGAAGTAAAACATTTTTACTTTCTCCTTCTCAGCATGATAAATTTGTCTCCCTCACAAGTCATCTTCCACATCTTATTGTCTTTCAATTTTTAAAAGTAATATCTGAAAAAAATGGGAAATTGAAAAATTGTATCGGAACAGGATTTATTGATACAACAAGAATAGGGAAAAGCAACATTGAAATGTGGGCAGAAATTTTTTCTTTAAATAGAGAGAATATTTTAAAAGCAATAGAAAAGTTTCAAAAAGAAATTGAGAAAACAAAAAAGTTTATTGAAAAAGGGGAAAAAAGTAAAATTATAAAGGAATTTGAAAAAGGAAAAAAATGGAGAGAAAAAATTGAATAGAAGACGGGAATTAATTAAAAGAGCAAAAAGAGCAGTGATTAAAATAGGAACTCAGGTTTTAACAACTGATACTAATCGCCTTGATACTTCATTGATAGAACATCTTGTTGAACAGATTTCTTACCTTATAAATAAAGAAAAAAAAGAAATAATAATTGTGACTTCAGGGGCAATATCAGCAGGTATGCAGGTCCTTAACTGGAAAAAAAGGCCTGTGCAAATAAATAGACTTCAGGCAGTTGCAAGTGTTGGACAGAGCCGACTGATGAGAATTTATGAAAGGATTTTTAAAGAAGAAGGAATAAATGTTGGGCAGATACTTCTTACAAGGGATATTTTTATGGATAAAGAAAGAGCAAAAACAGCAAAAAGAACTATTTTAACTCTTTTAAAACTGGGAGTTGTTCCAGTCATAAATGAAAATGATAGTGTCGCTGTTGAAGAAATAAAATTCGGAGATAATGATATTCTCTCTGCTTATGTTTCAAAATTAATTGATGCAAACATACTCATTCTTCTCACCGATGTTGATGGGATTTATAAAAATATGAATAAAAGGAAAAATGGAAGAATAATAAAAGATGTGAACGAGATAAAAGAAGTAAAAAATATATCAGGACTTGCTCAAACATCAAAAAAGGGAACAGGAGGGATGAAAAGCAAAATAGAAGCAGCCAGTATAGTTATGGAAAATAAAATTCCCTGTGCAATAATAAATGGAAAAAAGATGTGGACACTTAAAAAATTATTCAAAGGAGAGTCAATAGGAACCTTTTTCTATCCAGTGAGGGATGAAAAATGAAATGGAATGAAAGAATAAAAGAAAAGGTGGAAAAAACAAAAAATGTTTCATCAATAATTTCAAATTTATCAACAGAAGAAAAAAATAGTTTTCTTGAGAAACTGGCACAAAATATAGATAAGGAAAAAGAAAGTATTATAAAAAATAACAAAAAGGATGTGGAAAAAGCAAAAAAAATGGGTTATGGTTCTGCTTTTATAGATAGATTGGAAATTTCTGAAAAACGTGTTGAAAAAATGATAAAAAGTATAAATGATGTGAGAAATCTTCCTGACCCTGCTGGAAAAATAATATGGGAAAATAAAAGACCAAATGGACTGATAATAAAAAGGAAAAGAGTTCCTATTGGAGTTATAGGAATAATTTATGAATCCCGTCCTGATGTGACAATAGAAGCAAGTATTTTATGTATTAAAGCGGGTAATTGTGTGATTTTAAGAGGAGGGAAAGAAGCAAGAAATTCAAATAGGAAACTTGTTGAAATTATGAAAAAAAGTTTAAAAGAAACAGGGATACCAGCCGACTGTGTAAATTTGATTTTATCTGGTGGAAGAAAGGGAGTAAAATATCTCCTTAAACTTTATCAATTCATAGACCTTATAATTCCAAGAGGTGGTGAATCATTAATAAAAGTTGTTGTTGAGAATAGTTTAATCCCTGTTATAAAACATTATAAAGGTATCTGTCATACATATATTGATAAATATGCTGATGTTGATATGGCTTTAAATGTCTCATTTAATGCGAAAGTTCAAAGACCAGCAACCTGTAATGCTACAGAAACATTACTTGTTCATAAAGATATTGCTGAAGAATTCCTGCCTAAAATTGCTAAAATGTTTGAAAAAGCAGGTGTTGAAATTAGAGGATGTGAAATGACAGGAAAGATACTTAAAGGTATTAAGAAAGCAAAAGAGGATGACTGGAAAACAGAATACCTTGATTTGATAATTTCAATAAAAATTGTTAATTCAGTAGATGAAGCAATTGAACATATTTCAAAATACGGGACATCTCACTCAGATGCTATAATAACAGAAAATAAGGAAATTGCTGAAAAGTTCTTAAAAATGGTTGATTCTGCTGCTGTTTATCATAATGCCTCAACGAGATTTACTGATGGTGGAGAGTTTGGGCTTGGTGCTGAAATAGGAATAAGCACTGATAAAATCCACGCCAGAGGTCCAATGGGGCTTGAAGAACTCACCACTTACAAATATATAATTTACGGAAATGGTCAAATCAGAGAATAAAAAAATTGCACTTTTTGGTGGAACTTTTGACCCTGTCCATACAGGTCATTTGATAATTGCCGAAAAAGCAAGGGAAGAATTTAATCTTGAAAAAATTATATTTATACCTTCTAATATTCCACCTCATAAAAAAAAAGTTTATGCTTCTCCTGTGCATAGATACAATATGGTTAAAATAGCAATTGGAGATAATCCCTTTTTTGAAATTTCTGATATTGAAATTAAAAGAAAAGAACCATCTTATACTTATATTACTGTTAAACAGATGAAGAAAATTCATCCTGATTATAAAATTTTTTTTATTATTGGCCAGGACTCTCTTTTTGAATTACCACAATGGCACAAAGCAGAGGACTTAATCAAAGAGGTAACATTTCTTGTAGCAAAAAGGCATTCCAATTTCAATTATAGAAAAGAAAAAAACTTTCCTGTAAATTTTGAAATCATCAATTCTCCTATTATCGGAATTTCTTCCACTTACATTAGAACTTGCATAAAAGCAGGAAAATCTATAAAATACTTATTACCTGAAAAAGTTATATCTTATATAGAAAAGGAAAAAATCTATGGATAGAGAAGAAATACTTAACAAATGCAGGGAAGTTTTAAATCGTGGGAAAGAAGAAATTGAAAAAGTTGTCAATGAAGTTGATTTTGAAAATTGGAGAATTAAATTTCTTGGAAGGAAAGGAGAAATAAACAGGTTATTTTCACTTCTTTCATCCCTAAAAGACGATTTAAAACCAACGATTGGAAAAGAAATAAATGAAATAAAAAATACTTTAATATCTATATTTGAAGAGAAAAAAATAAAAATTCAGAGAGAGAAAACAGAAGGAAAATTCAATCTTTCTTTCCCTGGAAAAACACCTTTTTATGGAAATATTCATCCATTAACAAAAATAATGAGAGAAATGTCAGGGATTTTTGAGAGAATGGGATTTGGAGTTTTTACAGGACCGGAAATAGAAACAGATTACTATAATTTTGAAGCACTTAATACCCCAGAAGACCATCCTGCAAAAGATATATGGGATACTTTCTATCTTGATTATAAAAACAAAATACTTTTAAGAACTCATACAAGCCCTGTTCAAATAAGAGTTATGGAAAAAATAAAACCACCTTTCAGAATAGTAGCACTTGGAAAATGTTTCAGAAGAGATGCTTTTGATGCTTCTCACAGTCCTGTTTTTCATCAGATGGAAGGACTTATGGTGGATAAAAATATAAATTTTTCACATTTAAAAGGTGTTCTGAACTATTTTCTTAAAGAAATGTTTGGGGAAAAAATAAAAGTAAAATTTTCACCCTCTTATTTTCCATTTACGGAACCAAGTGCAGAAGTGAGTATTTCCTGTGTGATATGTGGGGGAAAAGGTTGTTCCACCTGTGGAAACAGTGGGTTTATTGAAATACTGGGATGTGGAATGGTTCATCCTCAAGTTTTCAGAAATGTTGGTTATAATCCAGAAGAAATAAGTGGATTTGCTTTTGGTATGGGAGTTGAAAGAATTGCAATGCTTAAATATAAAATAGATGATATAAGAATTTTCTATCAAAATGATTTGAGATTTTTACACCAATTTTGAAAAATGAAATTCTCATATAAAATTTTAAGTGAATATATTGATGGAAAAATTGAGGTAGAAAAATTAATTGAATTCATTGATATTCTTGGTTTAAATCCTGCCATAATTGAGAAGAATGAAGATGTGATTTTTGAACTTGAAATTCCAGCAAATAGAGGAGACCTTCTTTGTTTGGTAGGAATAGTAAAGGAAATTTTACCATTCACTGAAAATAAATTGCTTTTGCCTGAAATTGATTTTACAGAAGAAATTGACGAGCAAAGAGAAGTAAAAATAGAAAATAAAGAGGACTGTCCTTATTATTCCTGTAGAATAATCAAAAACATAGAAAATATTTTCTCTCCTTCAGAATTTGTGAAGAAAATAAGTAAACTTGGTTTTAAAAGTTCTCTTTTCCCTGTTGATATTTCTAACTTTGTTATGGCTGAAATAGGTCAACCCATACATATTTTTGACCTTGATACACTTGAAGGAGAAATAATTGTAAGAAAAGGAAGAGAAGGAGAGAAAATTACAGGACTTGACGGAAAAGAATATGAACTCAATCCTGAAGTGCTTGTTATTGCTGATAGTAAAAAGGCAGTTGCAATTGCAGGAATTATTGGTGGTATGAATTCCTGTGTAACAGAGAAAACAAAAAATATTCTTATAGAAAGTGCATTATTTAATCCTGTTGTCATAAGAAGAGGAAGTAAAAAACTTGGTATTGTTACTGAAGCATCTGCAAGGTTTGAAAAAGGGCTATGTATTGAAACAACAGAAATGGGGATGGAAAGAACAACTTACCTTGTTAAAAAATTCTGTGGCGGGAAAATCGGGAAACTTAACTATTCAGGAGAAAAAAAGAGTGGTGAGATTGAAGTGAAATTAAGGAAAGAAAAAGTTGAAAAAGTTATAGGAAAAGTTATAGAAGAAAAATTCATAGAAACTTTATTTAAAAGGACCAATTTTAAAATTAGAAAAGAAAAAGATATTTTTATTGTAAAAGTTCCTCCTTATAGAAAAGATATAAAGGAAGAAATTGACTTAATAGAAGAAATAGCAAGATACTATAACTATTCTTCAATTAAAGAAAATCTCCCAGATACGACAATTACTCCTACTCCTTCTGATGAAAGATATAAAAAATATGAAAAAATTAAAGATATTCTCTCCATTTTTGGTTTTTCAGAAATCATAACATTAAGTTTAATTTCAGAAAATTTAGTAAAAATACTGGGTTTTGAATGCGTAAAAATAGAAAACCCTCTTTCTTCAAATTTTGCTTTTTTAAGACCAAACCTTTTCATTCAGATGTTAGATATTTTTAGAACAAATGTAAACCATCAAATAAAACTGGCAAATTTTTTTGAAATTGGGAAAATATACAAAAGAGAAAATGGGAAACTGAAAGAAGAAATGCATCTATCATTGGGAATTTTAAACAATGGGGATTTTTATAACCTTAAAGGTGTAGTGGAGAAACTTGGGAAACTGTGTAATCTGGAAAATTTAAATTATAAAACAGAAACGGGGCAATTTTCTGAAATAAATGGACTTCAATCAGTTCTTTATAATGGGAGCAAAATAGGAGAAATCTTTATACCAAAAAAAGAAATACTTGAAAAATTTGAAATAGAGAAAGAAGAAATATATTTATCTGAGATTTATATTGAAAAACTAATTGATAATATATCATTTGAAAAGAAATTCAAGGAACTACCAAAATTTCCTTTCTCAAGAAGAGATTTTTCATTTATTCTGCCTTTCAATGTTAACTGGGAAGAAATAGAAAAAGAAATATTCAGTGAAAAAATACCCATTGAGAGAATTGAAGTATTTGACATATTTAAAGGGAAAAATATCTCTTCCGGGAAAATCAGTATAAGTTTCTCTGTTTATTTCCGTTCTGAAGAAAAAACTCTCTCTGCAGAGGAAATTGAGGAATTTTCTAAAAAAATAATTTCTTTAATAGAGAAAAAATTTGGAGGAAACTTAAGAAGTGAAAAAACATAAAATAAAATTTTTTGGTAAAGAATATATCTTACAGTTTGATTTTGATGAAAAGCAGATAAATAGAATAAAAAAAGATATTGAAGAAAAAATAAAATATTACCAGTCACAATATCCTAACGCTGATAAAATAGATATTCTTGTTGTTTTGGTTCTCGACCTGATGGAAGAACTTTACAGGAAGGATAAAAAACTTTTAGAGAAAGATAAAAACATAGAGATTCTTAAAAAATATCTTAACACAATAGAAGAGAGGATAAAAGAAAAAATAGTTCACTTGACAACAGAAATTTAACATCATATTATAATATAAGACATCAATGCGGGGTGGAGCAGTGGTAGCTCGCCGGGCCCATAACCCGGAGGTCGGCCGTTCAAATCGGCCCCCCGCAATTTTTTTAGAAAGGAGAAAGGGTGTTAGGAAAAGGAAGAAAGGTAGCAGTAGATATAGGAACAACAAAAGTAAGAATAGGTGAATTTGAGTATAGAGGAAATAAAATTTATTGCACTTTCTACAGTGAACTTCCAATTCCATATTATTCTCCCCAGGAAAAAGAAGAATTTTTAAAAACAGAAGTTAAAAATTTTCTTATTAAAAACAAAGTTAAAACACCTGTTATCTCTCTACCTGGTAGAGGTCTTCTTATAAGACAACTCAACATTCCAAAAGTATCTCCTAAAAAATTAAAAGATATTCTTAAATATGAGGTTCAGCAACAAATACCTTTTCCTTTAGAAGTAGTGGAATGGAAATATCAAATACTTGGAGAAGAAGGGGCAAATTTAAACATCCTTTTATCTGCAATAAAAAGAGAACTGATAAATAACTTTCTAAATCAAACAATGGGATTTGGAATTGACCCTGTTTTCCTTGACACTGATTTATTTGCCATCTATAATGCATTCAGGTTTTCACCTTTTTATCAAGAAGACAAATGTAAAGCAATTCTTGAAATTGGTGAGACATCATCAAATTTCATAATATACCATCAGAATAAAATCTTAATGCGTTCATTAACTGTTTCAGGAGGAACAATTACTTCTTCCATCACTGAAACAGAAGGTCTTTCCTATGAGGAGGCAGAAAAGAAAAAAATAGAAGAAGGTATGAACTTGCCTGCCTGTGTTTCTTCAATAGAAAGTTTGAATACAGAAATTCAAAACTCAATTGATTACTGGAGATTTACACAAAAAGGTCCTGAAGTTTCAGAACTTTACATCTGTGGAGGAAGTTCTCTTCTTAAGGGATTTAAAGAATTCATTCAGGAAAAATCAAGAATAAAAACTGATTATTTTTCTCCACTTTCAAAAATTGAGTTAAATTCAAATCTCCAGCATTTAAAAGAAAAAGATGTTGAACTGGCTCCTTTAACAGGCCTTGCTTTAAGAAATCTTGGGGTCTCTTTTATAAACATAGATATGCTTCCAGAAGAAATGGGAAGAATAAGAGAATTTAAATTAAACCGTCCATATATATATCTATCAATTATTATGGCAGGAGTTATTTCAATCACACCTGTGCTTTTCCTCACTCAGGATAGAGCAATGTTAAGAAGTATTTTGAATGAAATTGAGATATCTTTAAATCAATACGAAAAATATAAACCACAGGTTGATAAATTAGAAAAGGAAATAAAGGATATTAAAGGGAAAGTTGGCACTATAAGTGGCTTGATAAATAAAAAAGGTATATGGCTTAAAAATTTAATAGATATTGGAAAATGCCTGCCCAGCAGTAAAATATACTTAACTTCTTTTTTACCTGGTGCTGCTCC
>CAZRDZ010000031.1:5437-9159 GCA_964599135.1 uncultured bacterium | reverse complement strand
TACCAGCAACTCAATTAATGTAAATCCTTTCTTTTTCATCTTTTTTCACCTCCTTTCCGGTATATTTCTCTTATTTCCGGAAAGTCCATTCTTTCCGGTCTTTCTTTTTTTTATCATAAAACTTTTAATTTGTCAAGTTTTTTTCTTTTATCTTAATTTTGAAAAGATTATATCATAAAACTTTTAATTTGTCAAGTTTTTTTATATAATGAATTTATGGAAAAAGAAATGAATGAAATAATTGAGGAAATTAAAAGTTGTTTTACCTCTATTAAAAAAAATAACTTTGAAAAAGTTGAGAAAATTTTAAAAGAAAGTAAAAAAGTATTTATTGCTGGAACTGGAAGAAGCGGGCTTATTGGGAAGATGTTTGCGATGCGACTGAGACAGATTGGATATGAAAGTTATGTTGTTGGAGAAACAATAACTCCACCTGCTGGAAAAGGAGATATTATTATTTTTATTTCCCATTCAGGAGAAAGGATTTCCCATATTGAAATTGCTAAAAGAGCGAAAAAAGAAGGAGTAAAAGTATTGTTAATAAGTTCAAAAGGTAAAAAGAAACTTTCTGAAATATCTGATTTTAATATTGAAATTCCAGTAAAAAAATCAGTGCAACCCGGGAATTCTCTTTTTGAACAGTGTGTATTTATTTTTCTTGAATCATTCATACTTTATATTAAGAAGAAAGAAAAAATAAGTGAAGAAAGTTTTAGAAAAAGACATACAAACCTTGAATGAAATTTTTATGCTATAATAAGTTTTACTTTTAGAAGGAGAAAAAATGAAAATAGGGATAATTGGGTTTGGTAATATGGGAACAGCACTTGCAGAAGGTGTTATCTCTGATAGAAAGTTCTCTTTTGATGATATTGTTGTTTCTGATAAGGATGAAAAGAAAATTTCTATTGCGAAGAAAAAGGGATTTAAAACTGCAATAAATAAAGAAGTTGTAAAAGAATCAGATGTTATTATTCTATCAGTAAAACCATCTATTATTGAAGAAGTTATTGAAGAGATAAATCCTGTTCTGGACAATAGAAAACTTTTAATTTCAATTGCGGCTGGAGTAAAGATTAAAGGTATTGAAAAGAAATTAAAAAAGAAAATCCCTGTTATAAGAGTTATGCCAAATCTTAATGTTAAAGTAAAAATGGGGATAATTGTTTACTGTAAGGGAAAATATGCAAAAGATAAAAAGTATGATTTAATTTTTAATGAAATTTTTTCTTCTCTCGGAATTGTTATGAAAATGCCAGAAGGTAAATTTGATACAATAACAGCAATTTCAGGAAGTGGACCTGGTTTTATTTTTTATATTGCAGATGTCTTGAAAAAAATATGTGAAAAGAAAGGAATAAAGGGTAAGAAGGCAGTTGCACTTATAAAGGGACTTTTTTATGGTAGCGGAAAAATGCTTTTTGAATCAAAAAAAACGCCTGAAGAATTAAAAAATATGGTTTGTTCTCCAAAAGGGACAACAATAGCAGGAATTGAAGTTTTTGAGAAAAATAATTTTCCAGAAATTTTTGAGAAAGTTATAAATAAAAGTGAAAAAAGGAGTAAGCAACTTTCACGGGGAGGGAAAAAATGAAAGAATGGGATAAAGTTATGCAGGCAGTTGAATATATAAAAGGAAAAGTTGAGAAAAAAGTAGAAATTGGTATTATTCTTGGAACAGGTCTTGGTGAATTTGGGAATACAATAGAGGAACCAGTTGTAATTCCATATAAAGATATACCAAATTTTCCTGTTTCAACTGTTGAATCGCATCTTGGGAATTTAATTATCGGGAAAATTGAGGGGAAAAATGTTGTTGCTATGCAGGGGAGATTCCATCTTTATGAAGGATACAGTGCTGTTCAGATTGCTTTTCCGATAAGAGTGATGAAACAACTCGGAGTTAAAACATTGTTTGAATCAAATGCCGCAGGAGGTATTAATCCCCTTTTTGAAAAAGGAGACCTTGTTATAATTGTTGACCATATAAATCTTACAGGGAATAATCCTCTTGTTGGTGAGAATGACGAAAGATTTGGAGAGAGGTTTCCTGATATGAGCAGTCCATATACACCTGAATTGATAAAACTTGCTGAAGATATAGCAACAGAGGAAAAAATTAAATTAAAAAAAGGAGTTCTTGTTGGAGTTTTAGGACCAAATCTTGAAACAAAAGCAGAATACAGATTTTTAAAATTGATTGGAGCAGATATGGTGTGTATGTCAACAGTTACTGAAGTTATAGCAGCAGTTCATTTAGGGTTAAATGTTTTTGGTGTCTCTGTAATAACAGATATGTGTCTTCCTGATGCTTTAGTTCCTGTTTCTCTTGAAGAAATAATTAAAGTTGCGAATTCTGCTGAACCAAAGTTGACAAAATTATTTAAAAGTATTATAATGAGATATAACCCATGAAAACAAAGAAAAAAGAGAGGAAATTAAAAAAGAAGAAAGTAACAATAAGATGTAGAGTTTGCTTGATGGTTGATACTTATACATTAGATGAGGAATATTGCAGGCATTGTGGAAGTAAATTATTTAAAATTGACCAGATTTGAAAAGAAAATTGAAAGAGAGGTGAATTTTCTAAATGAGTGATTTTGATAGAATTTTCAAACAATTTAAAAGAGAAGTTGAAAGAGAAAGAATAATCAAGGAAATAAAAAAGAGGGAATTTTACGAAAAACCAAGTCAGATAAGAAGGAGAAAAAAAGCAAGAAAATATAGACCTCAATCCCAGTTTCGTTGAAGGAGAAAGTCCTTCGGTGAGAAGGAATATTTATACTTTAACTTTAAATCCAAGTATTGATTATTCTTTTTATATCCCTTCTATAAAATTTGATGATATCAATAGAATTGTAAAAAGTAGAATTGACCCCGGGGGAAAGGGGATTAATATTACAAGAATGCTTTTTAAACTGGGGGATAAATCAATTCCAATTACATTCCATACAGATAAAGATAATATTTACAAAAACCTTCTGGAGAAAGAGGGAATAAAACCATTTTATATTAAAATAAAGGGGAGAATAAGAAATATTTATAATTTTATATCTGATGACGGAAAAATTTTAAGGTTTAATGAAAAAGGTCCAGAAATATCCCAAAAAGAGAAAGAAATATTTTTTAACCAGATTAAAAATTTAAGTTTGAAAAAAGGTGATATTTTTGTAATTTCTGGAAGTTTACCTGATGGTTTTGAGAAAAACACATATAGAAAAATAGTTGAAATAGTTAAAAAAGCAGATGTTATAACTTTTGTTGATGCTGATGGAGAAATTTTGAAAGAAGCAATAAAAAGGAGCCCTTATATTATAAAACCAAATTTATGGGAACTTGAAAGAGCAACAGGAGAAAAAGTAAAAGATGGGGAAAAGTTAATTAAAGTTGTAAAGGGTCTTTTTGATAAAGATATAGGGATTGTAATTTTAACTCTTGGAGAAAAAGGGGCAATAATTTTTGAAAAGGAGAAAATTATATATGGGAAGGCAGAAAAAGTAAAAGTAAAAAGTACTGTTGGATGTGGAGACGCATTTGTTGCTGGCTTTTTATATAATTTTAAGAGAGGAAAAAAGATGAGTGAATGTTTATCCCTTGCTGTTGCCTGTGGAACTGCAAAGGCAAAAGAGGAAGGGACAAAAATGCCTGAAAAAGAAGATGTTTTGAAAATAATGAAAAAAGTTAAAGTCAAAGAAGTTAATAAAGAGTGGATTTTAAAATTT